>NZ_JAMPQC010000007.1:0-152024 GCF_028482225.1 Providencia sp. PROV130
CTACTCGGGTCACATACTTTTGTATGCTCCCCGAGATATCTTCTCTTGCCGCCTTGCTACAGTTCGAATGATTTAGAAAATTATAGTGAATTAGAATATTTTTCTTGGAAAGAAAATAGAAAAAACAAAACATTTACGGTGAAATTTCAATATCTTCATCGGTTGTCAGTAAATCTAGTGACTGCAATACTTCTAAACGCTTTATCCCATCGGCATTCACTACTAAACGAGCCAGCTCATTATAGGTTTTTTTGTTAATTGTGACGCGACGACAAAGGTAAATGTGATACACCTTTTCACCAATAATTGCAGGCTCATCATCATTCACGGTGAGTTCTTCATAGCTAATATCAATATATTTTAGGAAATCCGAAATATTAAAACGCGTAATATCTGCGATTGATGATTGGTTTTTTTCAAACACGGATTGGCGGTTATGTAGCAATACATCTTTACGGTAATACAGGATATCTTCCATTCGCTGGACGTTAACTAAATTGACCCAATGAGATTTTTGCCGCATTTCACGGATATCCGGCGAAAGCATATTTTCATTAATAAAACGAAAAGACTCTTTACAAATACCGACTGGTGCTTTCACTCCTTCGCGGTAAATGCGTAATTGTCGGTCGGGGATCCATTTTTGAAATAGGCGATACAACTGCTCTCGGCCCACTTCTTTCAGCCTATCTTTGAAGATATAGCCGATGACCATAGCCAAAAATAAGTTGGCACTTAAAGCTCCATACTTTCCTTGCCAGAAAAAGGCGATAACCGTAGCGAAAAGCATTGAAATTGCAGCGGCAATACCATAAATAGAGTGTAATAGCAGGGGAAGTCCCCGCTTGTGACGAATTTCTAAATAGAGATAGCGATTAATATATTTTTTCAATAAATTACGGCGATATGTGACTAATTCAGCATCCGTTTCATCACTAGGAAAACAATCAGGGTATTGTTTCTTCAGATAACGCATTTCTTGATACCAAAAATGACGTATTTCTTCACGTAACGGCATTTGCTTATCCGCTAATAAATCACGTAAGTAATTCATGGTGTAATACGTCATAAATTCGTCACAATAAGAAAAGGCATTGGAATGGATGGCTTCTTCAATTTTGGTTGACTGTGTTGCTAATTCACGATAAGTACAGAGACATTTTGCGATGTTTGCCATGAACTCAGCTAAGTATTCAGGCGTTTGCCGTTGGGGATTTTGGCTTACCATTTTAACATTCAAACGAACGGTTCTTTTGAAGGTTAAAGCATAGCGCTTTAGCCTATTTTCATACTCGTCTAATGAAGGTAAGTTTTGTGGCGTACATTGTTGTAGCCACTGTTTTAGTTCATCTAATGCCCCGTTTTCATCAGCCAGTGATGATAATTTTACGGTCGGTGGGCGCAGCCGAATATAGTTTTTTAGGCTGCGCTGGAGGTTTGATGCTGTGTAGAGGTCTGGGTTAATCTGTAATGATGAAGGCAAAAAGAAAAAGGTCTCTACTTGGTAACGGATCTCTTTAGACTTACGTGGAAACAACACTTTTTGTTTGATTTCAAACTGTTTTTTTCCATGGATCTTGAGAGATTCTTTAATCATATTTTCCTTCACACTGTTCTTTTGGCCAATATTCTATCTTTACCAAAGATAACTATTAAATCCCATGAGTGGCATAACGTAATGTGTCCATAGTATTAGTAGTATCCAGATAAGGATGAGTTGAATCATACCATATTTAAATGAGTCACCGGTTGAATATTGGTCAGTCAAATAGCTTATATTGGCGGGTTTAGAGTTAAAATAGAGAACATAAACTTGGTTAATCATAAATGCCATGGGTAAACAGAAGCCAACTAAATCCCAGTTATATCGTTGAGCAATAGCAATAATAATAGGGAATAAAATAATTGTACGTGCTGTTTTACTTTCACTAATCAATGTGGTGAGTGCAAATACTGCGCTTAATACAGCGAAAACAAGCAGTTTTCCAGCACCTTGAGGGTCTATGTTCCAATGGTCAAAGGCTTTGTGGACATAAAGGCCGACAATATCAGTCTGGTCCATCATACCGCCTAATACATAAGCACCAAAACTAAACATTAACATGTGCCATGGAATATCAGCATCATTCCATTTCATGACACCCATTGCTGGCAGCCGTGAAAAAGAGGGCATCAGTACAATACAAGCACCTGCTAATGCGACAACTTCAGCACGTAAACCTGTCCATTTACCTGTGGACCATAATAGTAAAACAAGAATAAATACGACCCCTGCTTTAATTTCACTGATTTTGACTTTACCTAATGCATTATATTCCGAGCGTAAGCGGTCCATGCCACCTTCGAGTTTCGGTGTTTTTTCTTCATCTGTAATCCTAAAAATAAACCGAGTTCCAGTCCACCATGCGACTAAACATTGAATGACAGCCAATGGGAATAGTGCAATAAACCAATCTTGATAAGTGACTAATGCACCTGCTTTTTCTAGCATTGCTGCTGCTAATAAATTGGCCGCAGAACCTGTTAAGAATGCGCTAGCGGAGACATTATTAGCCAGCAAGTTAAGGAGCACCATATTACGGCCAACATTGTTACGCTGAGCACCACCAGTGGCACCGTAGATAGCCGAAATTACCATAAATAATGGCAGTAGTAGTGCCGTTTTTGCCGAGGTTGCACTAATAAATGCACCAAAAATCAAGTTTAATGCCACAAAGCATAGGAATAACATGGTTAAATGATTTTTAGTTTTGAGTACTAGCATGAGTGAAATACGTTTTGCCAAACCTGTCGTAACTAATGCGCTCGCTAGGATAAAGCTGGCAATATTTAGAATCATGACGGGTTCACCCAGCATCGCGAAGGCTGGGCGCATTTTCATCACACCAGTAATGATAACGACAACAACGACAATTAATGACGTGAGATAATTTGGAATAGCTTCAGTGAGCCATAAAATCAGTGAAGCAACAAAAATTCCCATTGCACTATAGCAATGAGCTGCGGGAACTTTTGTTTGTGCTTCAAATACATCGATTGTCCCACACCATTGTAATTCGAAAAATAGAAATGAGAGAATAGCTAAAGGTACACCAATGAGTTTGAGATTTTGCATTAGTGCGCCAGCTTTGATATCACGGAATTTTTCTAATGAATAATTACGCATATCAAGTGGGTCAAAGCTTGGCTTACTATTTGCTGACATACATATCTCCTTTTATTATTATCATTCAAGGGTCGGTGTTATTTGACTCGACCCATATAGATGAACAACGATATGCATTACATAAAAGAGTTACATGCCAACAACACGCTTGGCGGCTTTCAAATAATTTGTGTTAGGCAATTTATTGATACCTAAGGCATTAACGACGGCTTGCATTTTTTCGTAATCTTCACTTTCACAACAAGCGGTTTCCATTAGTGCCCCATTGAACCAAACGCGTGCAAACTCACAAATAATGCCATCGACCATAAAGCCATAGCGCATTTTTTCAACGGTGACTGCATTGAGACAAGGGTGTTGGCGTACAATAGCTTTGAATTCCTCTATTTCATAGCTGTCTTTATCGAGAGGAATATCAACTTCAAGATGAGATAAAATAATATTTAATTCTTCTTTTTTTACTGGAAATTGGAATTTGCCTCTCGGTTGGAATATTTCATAGCCCTCTTTTGTTTCACCAACTTTAACTTTAATATCTAATAATCCATCACGTACTTTTACATTGGCATCATTGGTTTTTTCAGATAAAAAATAGGTTTCTATTGGCATTTTTCGCGCAGCGTATAAGGTTGCTTTGACATCCCAAATTTTGGCTTCTATTTCGTTAATAAGGTCATGTCCAAATATTCTAAATTCTGCTCGAGGTACTATTTTACTCGCATCTTCTTCTGATATCGCAATATTTTTAGTTAATGTATTCATAAAATTCCCCTTATTTTTTCCATGTGGTATAAGGATTAGCAACAAGATTAGAATTAAAATATTTGGGGTCTGAAGATATTTCGTCGCCTACCCAGTCAGGTTTGTTAAAGAATTGATTTTCATCGCTAAGCTCGACTTCAGCAACGATTAGTCCCTCGTTAACACCAAAAAATTCATCTACCTCCCAAATTAAGCCATTGAAAGGGATTTTATAACGTTTCTTGTCGATAATGGGTTGTTCTGCTAATTGCGTCAGCATAGCAACACAATCAGCATGGGGAATTTCATATTCATATTCAGTTCGAGTAATACCGACGGTAATTCCTTTAATTGTTAAGAAGGCTTTATCATCGATAGTTCTTATTCTAACGGTTCGTTCTTTCTGACTATTTAAATAACCTTGGGTGTAACGAACACCATTGGCTAATTCTCTCCATGAATCACCCGATACTAAAAATTTACGTTCAATTTCTTTAGCCATTATGATTACTCCTGAGAAGAACAAAGTGGTTAAGTTTTATTATTAACCATGAGTTTTATTTAAAACCATCTTTGCACATTCATAGAAGAACCAAAAATCAGCAAGTTGTATGCGTAATATAAGTAAATATTATAGTTGCTTATCTGTTGTATAATTGATGCAATTTAGATATTTTCGGTATGAATAAGTTGCTCTATATCACTATTTAATGATATTTCGTCAGATATTTCGCGCAATAACATAATAAATTGAAAAGCAGCTGCGGAAAGCGAACGATTAGTTTGGTAAGTTAAATAATAATCTGCATCAACATCAAAGGCATTAATTTGTAGCTGGATCAATTTTCCTACACTAATATCATCGCTAACACTTAAATAAGGTAACGCGGTAATCCCAAAACCACTTGCGACTAATCTTTTTGTCGCCTCTAAATTAGTGACAGTAATAATAGGGGGAGGGGAATCATGGAGTGCAATATGTGCTTTTAGCCAATCTTCAATTTTAGCTCGGGTGCGTGTTCCCCTTTCCCTCATCACGAGAGAAGCGTTTGTGAACTCTTCGATTGTTAATGGGCGCTGAAGTTGTAGAAGTGGAGAATTGGGGCCAACAACGGCGATATAGGGCTCCCGGTGTAAGAATACTTGGTTTACATTCGGCACAATAGGAACTCGGCCTGCTAAACCAATTTCTGCTTCTTGTTCTGCTACCCAATCCATCACTTGCTGTGAATTGCCAATTTTTATTTTTATATGAATCAGCGGATAGCGAGTATTAAATTGTTTTAGGATATCTGGCAAATAATAACTGCCCATAACAGCAGTTGCTGCAATTGTTAGCGTTCCAGTTTGTAATAAATTTAAATCTTGAAAGACATGCTCTATCTCATCAAATAATGAAAATAACCTTTTGGTATAGCTATAGAGTACTTTTCCTTCACTGGTTAAGGTGATTTTTTTTCGGGAACGATCAAATAAAGCAACCCGTAGAGAATTTTCTAAACCTTGGATTTGTTGGCTAACAGCTGGTTGGCTCAAAAATAAAATATGTGCTGCTTGAGTAAAGCTACCACTTTTAGCCACGTAATGAAAAGTTTTAAGATGGTCTAAATTCATTCGACTGACAGTATTGTGAGTCATTTTTGTTTACCCGCGATGTCATATTTTTCAGCCCTGATCCGTTCTTTGAAATTATAAGTAGGTGTGAAACGGTTGCACAGAAAAGGAGTGATAATTTGTGACCGCACAGAGGATAGGGGGATAAATAATAGCGGTAGCGTGAAGTAATGTATCAAAAAAAGAATGGAATAGGGTTATTAGGGGGAAATATAATGGGGCATAATGATTATGCCCCATTATTGATTATTCTTCGTTAGAAGAACTTATTTTTTTGCAGCAGGGCGTACCGCTGTCACTTCGATTTCTACTCTCCAAGCTGGGTTAGCCAGTTTAGCGACTTGGAAGGTAGAACGAGCTGGCAGATTAGTAATTTTCTCAGACTCATAGAACTTGTTGTAACCAGCCATAAAGCCAGCGAAGTCCATAGTACCTTGAGTTTCTTCACCACCAACTAAGAATACTTGCATTTTAACAACGTCATTCATCGTCAAGCCCATACCTTCGAGGTTAGCTTGGATTTGTTTTAATACGTTGATTGTTTGTGCTTCGGTATTACCATAAGACTCTAAAACGCCTTCTTTCGCGTCTGCAGAGATTTTAGAAGGGACTTTTCCGCTGAGGAAAATGAGGTTGCCCGCATTGATTTCTACTGATTCAGAGATAGGGAATCCTTTCACTGGAACGCGTTTAACATCATCGGCTGCATTCGCACTTGCTACACCTAAAATCAAAGGCAGAGAAAGCAATAAAGTTTTATAGCGCATGTAAACTCCTTAACATTATCAAAGTAAATAGGATCTATTAGTTTTATCAAAAATTAAACTTTCATTTAACTTTAAACTATTCGCTAATAGATCCACAGTAAAAATCGCTATTTTTCCTGTTTTTTAGCTAAAACGGGAAAGTTTATACGGCGTAGGGTCGATAAATGGTGTTTCGCCCATTAATAATTCCGCCGTTAATCGACCAGATGCTGGGCTCTCAGTCATACCCCAACCTGTTGCGGTATTGATGACTAAGCCTGGGTACTGCTCGACTGTTGAAATAATTGGAATTTCATCATCTGTTGGTGCAACGGTACCACCCCAACGTTCAACCACTTTAGACTCTTTAAATACTGGGAATTCTTTTCTCAGTCTTTCCAGAACGCCATCTAAGTGTTCGTTGTTTGGTGTATTAGTTGCAGTACGGAACTCTTCGAAAGGTGTTTTCTCGTCTAAGTTCCAAGACGTTGCCATCATGAATGAGTTAAATAAGTCTTTACCAAGAGAGAACTCTAATGGTAATTCACCACCGCCTAATACGTGTAGGAATCTTGGTCCTAACAGGAAGCTATCTTTAACGATAGAGCTGGTAAAGATACGTGGTGCAACCGCGTAGGTACCATCAGCTTGTTCACGGAAGTGAATACCGTTAGGTAAGTGGACGTTACCTTTTGGTGCGCCTGGTACGCCACTGATGCGTTGTTGTGATAGGTAAACGTTCAATGTTGGAACGTCAATACCTAAGTTACCCATGAACAGACGCGACCAAATACCACCCGTCAGAACAACACGAGAAGTTTTGATTGCACCTTTTTCAGTGACAACATCAGAAATTTTACCGCCCGCCGTTTCAATACCACGTACTGCACAATTGGTGTAGATACGAATACCGATTGATTTTGCGTAGTTTGCCATGGTTGGTGTGACAACTTCAGGGTCAAGACTACCAGAGTCTTCTTCAAATCCACCGATTTTCCATGGAGTTTGTGCATCAACCAGACGATTCGCCAGTTCAGTTCCTTCAATCATACGGGTACGTAAAGGTGTATCGAAACCTGGATTTTCAGATGCAGATTTAATCCAGGCTCTTGAAATTTCTAAATCTTCTTCGCTAGAAGGTACTTCAACACGGCCTTGAACACGGTAGCTGGTATCAGCACCGATTTTTTCGTTCATGCCAAGCCATTGAATTTTGCCGTAATGGTGTAAAGGGAAAATAGCTGGGGAAGTCTTATAACTGATAATTTGGCTATATGCACGGCCTGATTGCTCACCACCGACAACACCTTTTTCACAGATAACAACATTAAGACCTTTTTCAGCAAGGTTAATTGCAGTCATGATCCCTTGAAGGCCGGCACCGATGATGACTGCATCTGCAGACTCTGGTAATTTGCCTTCTGTGCCAGCAACAGCTGGTACACGTGATTTAGTCGATTCAAAACGACCTTCACGATTGATCATAGGAACAACCGCAGCACCCCCTGCTAAAACACCAGCAGCACCAACCCCTAATAATAGCTTTCTTCTCGAGATTTTCATCTATAACCTCAATAACAATCTTGTTTTTTATATAGTAAATAATTTCAAATTGAGATTATGATCTTATCATATATTTCATAATTATTAAGTATGGGTAGCATTTGTTAATAAAGTTGGGTGAATGATTTGCGAAAGTAAATTGATATTGTCAGTGTTGTAAAGGGTTTGTCGGAGATTATGCTGTTTTTCTAATTTATGATTTATTATTTTTTATAACTAACTGTCATGAAAAGTGTACGGGTGTAAATATAAATATTTCGCTTAAATAGTGTTATTAAGAGTGAAACCAAAATAAGGGATGAATATTTCATCACAGAAGAAAGTGCTGAATATCCCTTAAATGCTAAAGGGGGGGGAATATAAAAAATATGTTTTAAATGAAATAAATGAGTTATTTTTTGTTCGTTTGATTATTAATTATACGTAGAGTCAGAGCAATATAATTCATATTGATTTAAAAATACTCACTTATTTGTATGTATTTTATACATCTAGGTGGTGTTTTTTAATTTATTGATAATTATGATTATTTTGTTTTCATCTATTTTTTAGCGTAGTAACTGAGTGAGGGTAATAACCTAATTGTTATTAAGGTTAATAATCTTGATAAATTAACAAAGTGCATTTGTAGATTACGAAAAACCAGTCACTTTGATTACTTTGAGTATTATAGCTAAATAATTAGAGACTTTGGTTTCCACTACTGTGCAGCAAATGATTAAGATGCTGCAAGATAGAAATCAATTATTAAGAATATATTATAAAATAGTTTTTTTGGATGAATGAAAGAATTAAGAATAATAAAAAAATACATAATTATTCATTGAGTTAATAATAAAATGATTTATTAACCATTTTGTTTCAGGGTGTATATCATTAAATTATTTTACATTATTAGTCGATACACACCTAAATAGCATCAATTACGAGTGATATATTCATTTCCTGTAGGAATTTGTGCAAAAAAATCAGCATAATCTTCGGAACGAACCTGTTGAAGAATGATGGAAAGCGCTGATAGCGGTGCTTCTGACCAGTCACTGCGAATATCGATATCTGGATATTGTCGGTTATTCCAGACTTTTAATGCAGCGGAACGGATCCCTCTGTAGTCACCACCTTTATCTGCACCTGCTTGCATGGCGATGAGTAATCGATCAGCCAGAGCTTGATGTGAGTTGTTATGGTAGCTCTGATAAATGGCATTCAGGACTTGCTCTCCAACTAACATATTTCCAGCAATGGCTAAGTTAGGCTCCGATAAACTTCCGCACCAAGGTAAGCAATTTTGGCCGGTCCAATCAGCCGTGCCTCCATGATTATCAAGAACAATCAGCTGTCGTTGCTTCCGCTCAATATCTTGCGTTACAAGGTAGTCTAAGCTGTTATTTGCATTATGGCCTTGCTGCAAATATTCAATACCGGTTAAGCCTGCAATTGGGTTTGTCATTGCTTGAGTGGCGATGGCTCCCGTTTGGCTTTTACCGTGTAAGACTAATGCTCCAACCGCAGGACCACCTGTTGCCGTCGCTGCACCTATTTTTCCTGTCAATGGGCAGCGCGCCACAATTGAAAATGTCATTTTGCACCTCATAAATTAGACCTTGATCAAATTTATCATTATAAATTCTTGCTTGAAATATAATTCATCATCATAAATAAAGAAAAAGATAAAATTATTAACAAAATTGACACAAATCACACTTCACAATCATATGGCAATGTCAGTACTCGGGGAGGAGCGAATGAATATGCGTTTATGTAGGTGGATAGCCAGTTTTTGGCTTTTATGCTTTATTTCGCTACCGACATTGGCGGTGAACCACCCGAATGTTTTGTTATTAGGGCAAGTTGCAGAGCCGCAGTCATTAGACCCGCAAGTTGCAACCGCTGCGAATGATTCCCGAATTTTGGTTAACTTGTACGAAGGGTTAGTTCGTAATGCTGATGGCACATTAACGCTTGAACCTGCTTTAGCTCAATCATGGTCTATTAGTGATGATGGCCTCACATACACTTTCCACTTACGTGAAAATATAAAGTTTCATGATGGTAGCCCCTTCAACGCAGATGCAGTCAAATTCACGTTTGAACGAATGTTGGATAACCAGCACCCGTATTACCATACAGGGCCATTCCCATTATCGTTTTTTTTCTCTGCCATAGACAAAATTACAACCCCGAATGACAAGACTGTGGTTTTTACCTTAAAAGAACCATTTGCCCCGTTTTTATCAAACTTAGCCACGCCCGCAGGGCTGATTGTTTCGCCCACAGCAGTAAAGCAATATGACAAAGACTTTAGCCGCCATCCCAGTGGAACAGGCCCCTTTAAATTTGATGAGTGGACGGCAAACCAAAGGGTTGTCGTATCTGCTAATGAAGACTATTGGGATGGTAAACCCGGTTTAAAACATGTTGTTTTTCGGCCGATTACTGACGCCAATACCCGGGTAGCCGAAATGTTATCAGGGGGGATTGATGCCATGGTTGAAGTCCCTGCTGATAATGTTCCGTTATTTGTTAATGACAACCGCTTCCATGTTTATGAAGCTGTAGGACCTCATGTTTGGTATGCCATGCTTAATGCGTCTCAGCCACCGTTTGATGATGTGCGTGTAAGGCAAGCAGTTAACTACGCGGTAAATAAAGAAAATATTGTGAAATATATTCTTCAGGACTCCGCAGGCGTCGCACAAGGTCCGATTCCATCAGCTTTCGATTGGGCATTTGATGAAGAAACCAAGGCTTACCCTTATGACCCTGAAAAAGCCCGCCAATTGATAGCAGAAGCAGGGGCTCAAGGGCAAAAAATTATTTTTTATGTCACCGAAGGGGGCTCAGGGATGTTAGACCCGATTCCCATGGCTACCGCCATTCAAGCTGACCTGAAAGCGGTTGGCTTAGTTGTCGAAATTCAAACCTTTGAGTGGAATACCTACTTATCCAAGGTCAATGCAGGCCTCAAACAAGCGCATATGGCCGAAATGGCGTGGATGACGAATGACCCAGATACCTTACCTTTTTTAACCTTGCATAGCGCTTCTTGGCCGGATAAAGGCGGATTTAACTCCGGTTATTACAGTAACAAGCAACTGGATGAATTGTTAGATAAAGCGCGGGTCACAAATAACCTTGAGGAGCGCGCTCAGTTATATCGACAAGTTCAAAAAATTGTTCATCAAGATGCACCTTGGTTGTTTGTGGCGAACTGGAAGCAAAATGCGGTCGCTAATGAGCATGTTAAGCATTTCAAATTGCAGCCTAATTTTAACTTATTACTTAAAGACGTTCGTAAAGATTGATTAATTAATGTGAGTTAGCTATTCAATTAATTATTTGATTTTATGGGGAAAAACTATGTGGTTATACTGTTTGAAACGCATTTTAGCGACCATACCCATACTGATTGGCTTGACGCTGATTGTCTTTTTAATCATGGCGATGATCCCCGGAGACCCCGCCCAAGCACTCCTTGGCCCTTGGGCGACACCTGAGAATGTTTCACGTGTAAAAATGGAGCTTGGTTTAGATAAGCCATTATATCAACAGTACTTTATTTGGATGCAGAACTTGATTTCGGGGGACTTTGGCCGCTCGTTCGTGCTGAATCGTCCCGTGGTTGATGAAGTGTTAGAGCGTTTTTCAGCGACCTTAGTGCTCGGAGGATGTGCCTTATTACTGAGTTCAGTGTTGGGGTTATTGGCAGGGATTATTTCTGCTATTCGCCAATTTAGTTGGAGTGACCGATTCATCACGTTAGCGGTTTTATTAGGGATCTCAATGCCGTCCTTCTGGATTGGATTATTGATGATTATGCTTTTTTCCGTTCAACTGCAATGGTTCCCCGCATCAGGGATGTACGATATTTGGCAAGGTGGTGGACTCGGTGATTTATTGCATCACCTTGTCTTGCCTGTCATAACGCTATCGCTGGTTGCGACCGGGGTGATTGCTCGTTTAACGCGAACCGCGATGCTCGAAGTTTTACGTCTCGATTTCATTCGCACTGCGAGAGCAAAAGGGCTTAGTGAGCGTAAAGTCATTTTTCGTCATGCATTTCGTATGGCATTGGTTTCCGTGATCCCAGTCATTGGTATTCAGGCGGGTTTTGTTTTTGGTGGTGCGGTTTATATTGAAACGGTTTTCCAATGGCCGGGTCTAGGCGCCATGTTGGTAAAGGCTGTGGCAACTCGTGATTTGTTTTTAGTCCAAGGGGGCGTATTGATTGCCGCGGCGTCCTATGTATTTATCAATTTACTTGCGGATGTTGCGCAAGCCATATTAGACCCGAGGTTGAAATCATGAGCCAATCTGTGACCCCTGTTATTCAGCATCGTCATCGCCAGTCGATCGGCTCGTTACTGCTAGCGAACCGCCTAGCAACTTTGGGGCTATTTACTTTATCTATCATTATGCTCTTGGCATTTTTAGCGCCTTGGCTCCCCCTTGCTAATCCTGATGAAACTGATTTAGTTAATCGGCTACTTCCCGCTTTTTCGTCTGGTCATTTATTAGGTACTGACCATTTAGGGCGAGATATTTTATCTCGATTGCTGTGGGGAACGCGAGTGTCTCTATTAGTCGGTATTTCAGCAACACTAATCGCTGCAATATTCGGCACCCTGATTGGTTTAGTGGCTGGGTATGTCGGCCATCGCACCGATACATTATTGATGCGTTGTATTGATATGCTAATGGCATTTCCATACATTCTATTGGCATTAGCCATTGTCGCGGTACTTGGGCCAGGGTTACTCAATGCGTTATATGCGATCGCATTAGTGAATATTCCCTTTTTTGCTAGGAATATTCGTGGGTTAACAGTGGGTTTACGCGATAGGGATTTTATTCAAGCAGCAAGGTTGTCAGGTAAAAACCATTTACAAGTCCTATTAACGGAAGTGTTACCGAATGTCTTGCCAATCATTGTGGTTACCATGTCAACGACCATTGGTTGGATGATCCTAGAGACGGCAGGCTTGTCATTTTTAGGGCTAGGTACTCAGCCACCTAATGCAGACTTAGGTTCAATGCTAGGGCAAGGGCGCGCACAGATGTTTGTCGCTCCTCATGTGGCATTGGTACCCGGTATTATGATCTTTCTTATTGTGATTAGTTTTAACCTGCTAGGAGATGGCGTGCGTGACATTCTTGATCCCCGGTTAAAATCGGGAGCCTTACAGCGATCACAACCAATGACACAAACCGATAGAGTTAATATTCCTGCGAAAACGGGAGGTGAACAAGCGGTATTAGAAGTCAAAGATTTGTCGGTTGCTTTTCGCCAAGGAAATCAATTACGTTCAACTGTAAAAGGGATCAGTTTTACTGTTGGGGCGGGGGAGTGTCTAGGGTTAATTGGGGAAAGCGGCTCGGGTAAGAGTGTCACCGCTTTATCTGTTATGGGGCTGCTCGCATCACCTCCGGCATTGATTACGGCGGGGGGAATTTATGTGGAACACGAAGAAATGCTGTCATTGCCGTTATCTGTTATGCAGCGCCGTCGCGGTGCGAAGGTTTCATATATTTTCCAAGACCCACTGACGACGCTCCATCCCCAGTTTACCATCGGTGTGCAATTACGTGAGGCCATCACCGCTCACCAATCTTTGTCACTCTATGAGGCGAAAAACAAAGCCATTGAATTGTTGGACAGCGTCGGGATCCCAGATGCGCGAGAACGTTTCGATGCCTATCCCCATGAGCTTTCGGGCGGACAGCGCCAGCGGGTAGGGATCGCAATGGCTCTGGCTAATGACCCCGTGTTGATTATTGCTGATGAGCCGACCACCGCATTAGATGTCACAGTACAAGCGCGAATTCTAGAATTACTTGACCAGCTACGCCGTGAACGCGGGGTTGCACTCTTATTTATTACCCATGATTTCGCGGTGATTAACCAAATTTGCGACCGTGTTGCGGTGATGCAGCAAGGTGAGATAGTCGAAACCGGTGATACGCAAACGGTATTACGGCAGCCTCAGCATCCTTATACACAACGTCTGATTGCCAGTGTACCTAAGTTAGGGGAAGGACGTGGGTTTTTAAAACAAGTGCAACAACTCTATGGTCATCAGCCCGATGGCAATGATTTGACATCGACACAGGAGGTTTAATGAAAAAAGTGATTGAGGTTAATCAGCTGGTGAAAACCTTCGGGCAGCCAAGAAGCTTATTTCACCCTCGAGGGCGCCAAGTTCATGCATTGAAAAATATTTCATTATCACTTTACGAAGGTGAAACTCTGGCGGTGGTTGGGGAGAGTGGCTCAGGGAAAAGCACTTTAGCGCGTATTTTAGTTGGCTTGGAGCGAGAGACCTCGGGAGATATTACTGTCTTAGGGCAAACTCGTGCCGAGTGGCAGCAGCAAGGTGCGCGTGCGTTTGGGCAAGCCATTCAGTATGTTTTTCAAGACCCTGTTGCATCTTTGAACCCGCGAAAAACCATTGGAGAGACTTTGTCTGTTCCGTTGAAATATTTAAAACACATGAACTCATCACAAAGAGCGGCTCGGCTGGCGGAATTACTTGAGGCCGTCAATATGCCAATCGATGCTTTAGCCTGTTATCCCCATGAATTCTCAGGCGGGCAGGCTCAGAGGCTAGCCATTGCGAGAGCTTTAGCCGCAGATGCACGAATATTAGTACTGGATGAGCCGGTTAGTGCGTTGGATGTTTCGGTACAAGCGCAAGTTTTGTTGCTATTAGAACAACTCAAACAACAGTTTTCGTTATCCTATTTATTTATTAGCCACGATTTAGCGGTAGTGGAATCAATCGCAGATAGAGTCGCCGTACTCTATTTAGGAGATTTGTTAGAATGTCGAGATACCCGCAGCTTATTTGCCGCACCGGAGCATGAATATACGCGAAATTTATTGGCTAGTGCCCCTCGTATTCGTGTTGATTCAGTCGCTTAGAAACTTATTTAAACCAGTTGAGAACCTAACATGAGCAACAATAAGCCGACGACGATAGAACCAGTACGTATTAAGCGGACTGATGAAATCGTCAATGCAATAAAAGAAACTATCATGGCCGATAACCTCATACCCGGTGACCGTTTGCCACAAGAAAAAGAACTTATTGAACATTATAACGCCAGCAAAAGTACTGTGCGAGAAGCATTGAAATCACTGGAAGTTCAAGGGTTAATTAAAACGAAAACCGGGCCGGGTGGTGGTGCGTTTATTGATTCCATGACTGAATCGCGAGCAATGAGTTTGTTATCGAACTATTTGTTTACGCGGGATATATCAATCAAAGATATTTATACGTTACGTAAATTACTAGAACCGGTGGTTGCAGTTAGTGCGATTGACAACATTGATAATGACGGTATCCAGAAGCTGTACGATACCATCGCTATTTATGACCATGAGCCCGCAGATGAAAATGAGCGCTGGCAGCAACGGATGGCAGAGCTGGATTTTCATGCGGTGGTTGCCAGCTATTCCGATAACGTTTTATTAGTGTTTATTTGCCACTTTTTACAGCGTTTACTCAAAGATTTAGCGGTTTGTAAGGACATTTATTTAAAACCTGAGCCCGTCGACAGACGCCAAGGTATTGAATACCAATATCAATTAATCGAGGCTTTACGCCGTAAAGACGCCGAGAAGGTTCAATCGGTGATGGAAGCACATATGGCCTACGCGGAACAAGCCATGTTAGCGTTACAAGCCACATTGCAAGAACGTTTTTTAAGTGAAAATAGGTAACGTAATGATAGATAAAGCATATCTGACCTCTGTATTAAAAACATTGTTATGTACGCCTAGCCCGGTTGGGATGACTGAACAAGCTGTTGCGCAGACACATCAATGGTTGACTGAGTTGGGGTTCGCGCCGAAATATACACGCCGCGGAGTGCTATATATCACGCTTGGCTCTGAAGAACCTAAACGTGCATTAGCCGCACACCTTGATACGCTTGGGGCGATGGTGACACAACTCAAACCAAATGGGCGCTTGGCACTGCGTAATACAGGCACATGGGCAGCACGCTTTGCGGAAGGTGCAAGGGTGACAGTATTTAGCGACAATCACCAATATCGTGGCACTATTTTGCCATTAAAAGCGTCTGGGCATCGCTTTAATACTGAAGTTGATACTCAAATTGCGGATTGGGATAATTTAGAAATTCGCCTTGATGCTCCCTGTTATAACTTCGCTGATTTACAATCCCATGGCTTAAATGTCGGTGATATTGTTGCGGTTGATGCGCAACCCGAATTCATTGATAACGGCTTTATTGTATCGCGTCATTTGGATGATAAAGCTGGATGTGCGGTGATGTTAGCCGCATTAAAATCACTGGTGGATGATGGCGTTGTGCCTGCGGTGCCTTGCCAGATGATGTTCACGATTTCAGAAGAAGTTGGAATTGGCGGCACACACGGTTTTGGTTCGCAAGTTCAAGAATTGTTAGCGATTGATAACTCAGTTTCTGCTCCAGATCAAACCACACGAGATGACGCACTGACCTTAGCCTTTCGTGACAGAACCGGCCCGTTTGATTTGGCAATTACACGGCATTTACTGCAATTATGCCAGCAGTATGATATTCCTCACGTCCGCGATACGTTTAAACATTATCGTTCGGATAGTGCTGCGGCAATTGATGCAGGATGGGATATTCGTGCGGCTTTAGCGTGTTTCGCACTAGACAGCTCCCACGGTTGGGAAAGGACTCATTTGGACTCATTAGTGGCGCTCGCAACCTTAGTGAGACGCTATATTGAAAGTGATTTAGTGCCATTACCGGGGCAATTATTACAAAGCTAATAATGTGTAGTTGATACTAAAAAGCCCTCTTCTCATTGAACGTGAAGAGGGCGTTGAATACGTTAATTGTTAACTTAGGTTAGCTTGTGATAAATATTTTTGCATCTCATCCACAGGCACCATACCGCCACCCGTTGCCCATACAAGATGTGTTGCATTGGCCAGTTTCGTCGGCGTGAGGGACTTGGATTGCAAATAACCCATGTTTTGTGTGACATGCACGCAACCAGTCATACCCGCCAAGGCTGACGGCTCTAATTTAATAGACTCGGTCTGGTTGAGTAAACCTAACAGGTTATACATTTCGCTATCGTCAATGGTGTAATAACCATCAATAAGCCGCTCCATTGCACGCCCCACAAAACCGGATGCACGGCCAACTGCCAGCCCGTCTGCGGCGGTGATATTATCAATACCAATTTCTTGGACTGACACACCATCATGTAGGCCAGTATGAACTCCTAACAGCATACAAGGCGAGTGAGTGGGCTCGGCAAATAGGCAATGGACGGCATCACCAAAGGCCAGTTTCAACCCGAAAGCGACACCACCGGGGCCACCACCGACACCACAAGGTAAATAGACAAATAGCGGGTGGTCGTTATCCACAGTAATCCCTTGCTCTAAAAATTGTTTTTTTAGACGAAGGCCTGCGACAGCATAGCCGAGAAACAGGGTGGTTGAGTTTTCATCATCAATAAAAAAGCAGTTGGGATCTTTTTCGGCTTCTTTACGGCCTTGTTCAACTGCGATGCTGTAATCTTGCTCATATTCCACCACATTCACACCATGTGAACGCAATTTGTCTTTTTTCCACTGTCTGGCATCAGCAGACATATGCACGCTGACGCTAAAGCCGAGTTTAGCACTCATAATGCCGATGGACATACCAAGGTTACCGGTTGAACCAACGGCAATACGGTATTGGCTAAAGAATTGGCGAAATTGTTCAGAGAATAAAATTTCGTAATTATCATCTGTCGATAAAATACCGGCGGCTAAGGCAAGTTTTTCCGCATGAGTGAGTACTTCATAGATCCCCCCTCGGGCTTTAATTGACCCCGAAATTGGCAGGTGACTATCTTTTTTCAGTAACATTTTTCCTGCGATTGGCGTTTGATAACGTTTTTCCAGTGCGGCTTGCATGTTTGGTATATCGATAACTTCAGATTCGATAATTCCTTGTGTTGCTTGAGTTTCTGGAAACGCTTTCATCAAATAAGGCGCAAAGCGATTTAAGCGCGCTTCTGCATCTTGCACATCTTCAATGGTTAGCCCGACATAAGGCAAACCCGCTTGTGTTGTCGTGACATTTGGGTTGAACCACGCAATTTGCTTTAAATCGATTAAGTCCTGAACTAAAGGGTAGTCAGCAATTAACTTATCAACATTTATCTGAGTCATAATTACTCTCTTTTAAATCACAAATGAAAGTGCAAAAGTGCCTGCCAGCGCGACGAAAGACGCAATCAACGTGGCAACACTGTAAAAACGGAATGTTTCGGCTAAAGTGGCATTACAGTACTGTTTGACTAACCAGAACAGCGAGTCAGTAACGATGGTGCAACCAATTGCGCCGGAACCAATGGCTAATGTCATGATTTCTGGGCTAATGTGCGGGTACATTGGCATTAGCGGAGCCACAATCGCGGTTGCGCCCATCATCGCAACAGTGGCAGAACCGACCGCGGCATGCAGGATGATTGCTACTAGCCAGGCCAGTAAGATTGGGTGCATATCAATACCCGATAGCACCATCGCTAAGGAATCACTCAGTCCACTGCCTTTTAAGATACCGTTAAATGCCCCACCCGCACCGATAATCAATAAAATATTAGCGATTGAGCTAAAACTCTCTTCGGTTTTGCTGAGTAATACGCTCATTCCCATATTACGTCGGATCCCTAACATGTAATAAGCGACAAAAGCGGCAATAAACATAGCGGTTATTGGGTTACCAATAAACTGTAAAAAGGTAAATAACTGGCTATCTTTGCTCATGTTCAAATCAGCGGCTGTTTTGATCAACATGAGGATAATTGGCAGTAAAACGGTAAATAATGTGGCACCGAGAGAAGGCAAATCTTTCTCTTCTCGTACTTCAAGGTCAGAGAAGGCTTCTGGCACCGTTTTAAACGGTAAGCGGTCACCTAAGAACTTGAGGAACAGTGGTCCACCCACTAATGAGGCGACTAAGCCTACTGCGAGCCCTGCCACAATCACCGTACCAATGTCAGCACCTAATTCATTTGTGACAAAGAGAGCCGCAGGGTGTGGTGGTACGATACAGTGTACAGCCATCAGTGCGGTACATAATGGGATAGCCAGTTTTAATAACGAGGTATTGGTTTTTTTCGCAATGGAAAAAGCTAATGGGATTAGCAGGACAACGCCCACTTCAACAAACAGCGTAATACCGCAGATTAAGCCAATTAGTACCATGGTAACGTCAGGCGTTAACCAACGGCTCTTTTGTAATGTCACCCCAATGCGCTCTGCCGCACCGGAGATTTCCATCATTTTACCGAGTATAGTCCCCAAACCGATAATAGCGGCTAAAAACCCAAGTGTACCCCCAATGCCATTTTCGATGGCGCTGACCATCTCTAATGGGTTCATTTGCATGGAGATACCGACAAAGAAGCTGGCGAGTAAAAGTGCTAAAAAGGGATGAAACTTAAATTTAATAATTGAAACGATGATTAGTAAAATACTGATAACTAAAGTACCAATCATCCACATTGTAGAGTCCATATCCTACCCCTGATCATCTTGTTGTTGTTCTTCTATTGGATAATAAATATTCAGAGGTGACAAACGATGAAACATGCAGTTTGGATGAACTAAATTAACTCAAGGCTGTGATATTAGTCATATAAATTGGAGATTAGTGTCTTTGGGTCATCTAAATTCATCTTAAAATGGGTATTGTAGAGATTATTAGGCATCATAGTTTTTATTGGGGGCATTGTGTCGGTAAATTTCAATCAATTTGAGCAATCTGGATTTATTCAATGGAATAAACGGCTATCAAGTTATCAACTATCGCGCTTGCATACTTTTGAAGCGGCTGCACGGCATTGTTCTTTTGCCTTAGCGGCACAGGAACTCTCGTTAACCCCCAGTGCAGTTAGTCACCGAATTAACACGTTAGAAGGGGAATTGGGGTTTAAATTATTTGGGCGTTTTCATCGGCGTATTGAGCTAACCTCAGACGGGGAGCGAATTTACTGGGCACTACGTAAAAATTTGGATGATATTAATCAAGAAATCATTGATATCAAAAACCAAGAAATTTCGGGTGAACTGACGGTGTATTCACGGCCCTCCATTGCCCAGTGCTGGTTAATCCCCAAAATTGCAGATTTTGCTAATCAATACCCCTCAATTCAGTTGAATCTGTTAACGGGAAACGATGATGTTAATTTTCGTGGCTATGGTATTGATATTGCCATTTATTATGATGATATAACAAGATCTAATCTGTATTGTGAGGACTTGATGACTGAATCCATTGTGCCTGTTTGTAGCCCGCAATACGCGCAGCAATATGATTTACTCGATAATATTCATCAACTAAAAAATGGCACTTTATTGCATGACCGTCAGGCATGGAGTAGCAACTCCGACTATGATGAGTGGAAAGCGTGGAGTGAGCATTACCAGTTGGCACTGTTTCCACATCGTCGCAACCTGTGTTTTGATCGTTCCGATTTAGCGATTGTTGCCGCAATGAACCATGCTGGTGTGGCAATGGGGCGTAAACAATTGGTTGAAAAACGGCTGAAGCGGCAAGAACTGGTGATGCCATTTGGCGATATTTCGCTGAAGTGCCAACAACGCTATTATTTTGCCATGTTGAATGAAAAACGAAACCCAAAGGCAGATATATTCATTCAATGGCTAAAACAGCAAGTTAACGCAATACCGCAAGTAAAATGACACTTATTCGAGTAAGATAACCACTTGGTGATGTTTTTAGAGAATGGAAAAACCGAAAGCTATGGCCCCGAAAACGCAAAAAGTTGCCACGATCAAAGATGTCGCTGCCAAAGCTCAGGCAGGGAAAACCAGTATCTCACGTTATTTGAATGGTGAATTTCATTTGCTTTCAGATAATTTGCGTCAACGTATTGAAAGCGCTATTCGTGAATTAAATTATCGGCCAAACCAAATGGCGCGTAGCTTGAAACATGGGCGGACAGGCCTGATTGGCTTGATTATTGCCGATATCAGTAATCCATTCTCTGTTGAAGTGCTAAAAGGGGTGGAAGCCGAGTCAATCAAACAAGGTTTTATGACCGTCGTGTGCAATGCGGATAATAGCATTGAGCGTGAATGCCAATTTATTCAACTGCTCAAAGGTTACCGCGTGGATGGGCTAATCATAAATTCAGCGGGTGTTAACGAACAATTCATTGACGTGCTGAAAGAAACTACTCTGCCATTTGTCTTATTAGATAGAAAAATCGACAATTTTCCCAGCGACATGGTTGGGTTAGATAACCCCGCTTCCGCACAAATGGCCTTTAATCATCTTGTTGAACAAGGGTTCGAAGCGATTTGCTTCGTCACTGAGCCTGTTGTGTATAACAGTGCACGCCAAGAGCGCTTACAGACATTTCAAGCGTTATCACAGAATCATCAACATATTCAAAGCGAATTTCATGAAGTCACCTTGCCAGATCCGGCAAAATTAGAGGCTATCGTTGCTGACTTTTGTATCGCACATCGTGGTATGCGCAAAGTGATTGTCGCCGCCAATGGTGTCCTGACCTTGCAGCTGGCGTATGTTATGAATAAACAAGGGCTACGTTGGGGGACAGATATTGGCTTTTTAAGCTTCGATAACCTCGAATGGGCTGCATTAGCTGGGCAAGGGGTGACTTCGGTGTCTCAACCAACAGCGGAAATGGGGCACAAGGCGGTAGAGTGTTTGCTCGAAAAACTGGAAAACCCCGATAAACCCCCGCTGCAATACTTATTTAATGGGGAATTGCTGATCCGTAAATCGACGACATTGTAGCCTTTGGACACTAAATCGTTCGGCTTTTAAAATTTGGTTACCATTTCCCAATTTAGCTTAAGGTTTATTACATGTATACTGGTAGGTAGATTAAGTTATAACCATTTTGAGAGCATAGGGAACATATGAGAAAGATAGGGATATTATTGCTAGTTAGCCTTGTTTTAGCGGGGTGTAGCACCAGAAGTCAGGTCAAAGAATATACCTGCCAAGTTGACCAAAGTTATAATCACATCACGATAGAGCGTAATGGTAAGTTTTTCTTCCCCACTGGTGCCAGTAAAGTTCAAATCTTTTTCAATAATAATCAAATTAATGTTGTTGATTTTGTTGGCTATGAGTATATGAGTTATCCGCTAGTGAAAAGCACGGAGCAGCGACGTGTTGAGAAAATAAAAGATTTTAATGTCGTGATCAATAAAGGTGATTTTTATTCTGATGTCAATGGCATGTTGGAGATTTACTCACCCAGTCAAAAAACCGTCGGATTATATTATTTAGCACCATCAACCAGTAAACTGAATTCTATCCAATTTCTGACCGAGTGTGAACGAAGCAGTGTTGCTCGCCCGGGACACGCCCATGAGCATTGATGTTTAAAGAGCCAAAGAGCCCTAATAAATTAGGGCGTTCTAGGTATTTATCTATTTCGCTATTTCAGGGTTAACACAATTTTGGCTTAGGTCACCCTTTAAGGCAGCGATTAGGTTATCAACGGCACACTCGACCATGGCGTAACGGGTTTCATGGGTAGCAGAACCGATATGCGGCAGAGCAACCACATTAGGTAGCGTGAGTAGCTTAGAGTTACAGGGAAGAGGTTCAACTTCAAACACATCTAAACCCGCCCCCCGAATTGTGCCTCTTTCTAATGCGTCGATCAGCGCGGCTTCATCGACGATCCGGCCTCTTGAACCGTTGATCAAAAATGCACTGGGTTTCATTTTTGCTAACTCATTTTTACCGATCAGCTTTTCGGTTGACGCTGATAATGGCAGCACGACACAGACAAAATCAGACTCCGCAAGTAGCGTATCGAGGTCACAACGGCGTGCGTTGAGCTGGTTTTCTGCATCGGGATGGGTATGGTTATTGTAATAGAGAACTGGCATTCCGAAGCCTAAATGAGCGCGTTTGGCAACGGCATAGCCAATGCGCCCCATACCTAAAATGCCGATAGTTTTACCATTCACATTACTGCCATATGCGTTTTCACCAATACTTTGAGTCCATTGGCCGTTTTTCACCATCTCAGCCATTTCGATAATGCGGCGCGCGCTACAAAGCACTAAAGTGAAAATGGTATCTGCGGTGGTTTCCGTTAATACATTTGGGGTATGCATCAATGCAACCTTTCTGGCATTCATCGCATCAATATCAAATTGGTCGACACCAACGGAAATGGTCGATGCCACTTTCAAATTGGGTGCATTGGCAATGTCATCTGCGGTGATAGGATAACTGGCCCCGATAATGCCGTCAGCGCTGGATAACGCTTGTTTAAAGTTAGCGAGATTCTCAGGTGTAATGCTGTCAAATGCAGTGACATTAAAGTGCTGCTGTAGCCGCTCAAGTTGATCCGCGGGAATGGATTTATATAAAATAATGTTCTGTTTCATGGTATCCCTTTTAAGCATGTTTCGTGATGACTGCATCACTATTTTGTTCTTGGCTTGGTTTGACAATTAAGGTAAAGAAAACCGAGGCTAATAGTGCGAGTCCCATAAACATATACGAAGCACTTGGGCTACCGGTCGCCCCATTTAAATAGCCAACAAACCATGAACCAAAGAATGAACCTAATGCGCCCATACTATTGATTAATGCCATTGCACCACCTGCAACGTTCTTTGGCAACATTTCAGGAATGATAGCGAAGAAGGGCCCGTACGGAGCGTACATTGCTGCGCCTGCAATCACCAATAAGGTATAAGAGAACCAGAAATTCGTGCTACCGAGCAGGTATGAGCCGAGGAAACAGACCGCCCCAAGCAAAAGCATTGGCCAAACGAATAGTTTACGGTTATGCATACGGTCAGATGCCCATGACACGAGGATCATGGCTAAGGTTGCAGCAAGGTAAGGAACGGCAGAAAGCCAGCCTGTTTCTACCATTCCAAGGTTGGATGCTCCACGAATAATCGATGGCAACCACAGTACAAAGCCATACACCCCAATGCTCCAACAAAAATATTGAGCGCATAGTAAAATTACATTACGAGACTTAAAGGCTTCGCGGTAATTGCGAACAGGCTTGATATTTTTTTGTTCGTCACTAAGAATTTTATCTAATGTCTCTTTTTCAGTCTGGCTGAGCCAATTCACTTGACTGGGTTTATCACGTGCAGTTCTCCACCAGAAAAAAGCCCACAAAATCGCAGGAACCCCTTCAATGATAAACATTTCCCGCCAACCGAATGCCTGAATGAGGTAACCGGATAGCACAGACATCCACAGCACCGTAACTGGGTTACCTAAAATTAAAAAGGTGTTAGCGCGTGACCGTTCTGACTGAGTAAACCAGTTACTGATGTAGATAAGCATCGCAGGCATGACTGCGGCCTCGACGACTCCTAAGCTAAAGCGAATAATCACCAACATCGGAATATTGCTGACCATCCCGGTTAAGCTAGCAAAAATTCCCCAGAGAAAAATACAGGCAAAAATCAGTTTGCGGACACTGCGCTTTTCCGCGTAAATAGCGCCTGGTATTTGGAAAAAGAAATAGCCAAGGAAAAATAATGAGCCGAGTAGCGACGACATTCCTTTGGTAATGCCTAAGTCAGCATTGATACCTGCGGCGGCGGCAAAGCTGTAGTTTGCTCTATCCAAATAGGCAAGGCTATAGGTGATAAACACGATTGGCATGATGCGCCACCAACGTGACATTGCTGGAGTATTCATTGTCATAATCGATTTCCTTTTAACATACCGCTTTAGTGGTGTCCGCGGAGAGTAATGCCATTTCATGCTGCAGTTGTGCTTGGGTTGGTAAGCCTTCACTATCTCCTATAACTTGAATGGCTCTTGCTCCAACAAAATTACCTCTTGCAACAGCTTGCGGTAATGTTAAGCCTTCAAGTAAGGCACTAATGACGCCAACGGCAAAGCCATCGCCAGCTCCAACGGTATCAATGACGTGTTTAACATGAACGGCCGGAGATATGCCCTGCTGGTTATCCGCTGTTTTATAATATGCGCCGTGTTCTCCGGTTTTAATCACAACGGCTTCAACACCGTGAGCGAGATAAAAATCAGCAATAGACTCGGGTTGGTCGAAGCCTGTGAGAATTTTGCCTTCTTTTAAGCCAGGTAAAACCCAATTAGCTTGAAACGCGAGTTGGTTGAGCTGTTTCACCATTTCTGTTTCGCTCTTCCATAGAGAAGGGCGCAAGTTGGGGTCAAATGATAGTGTTTTGCCTGCATTTCGCATCCATTTCGCGGCATACAGTGACAGTTGGTAGCTGGTGGGTGAAAGCGCGGCTGCCACGCCACTTAAATGTAAATGGCGAGCGGATAAGAAATAATTTTCATTAAAATCGGTTAAATCTAAATGGCTTGCCGCAGAGCCTTGACGAAAATACTCTACGATGGGATCGGTTCCATTTTCGGCTTTAGATTTAAGCTGAAAGCCTGTTGGGTAATGAGAGTCTACCGTAACACATTGAGTATCCACATGTTCATTATCTAGTGTGGCTTGGATAAAACGCCCGAAAGAGTCATTACCTAAGCGGCTAATCCATCCTGTTCTTAACCCAAGACGTGAGAGGCCAACAGCAACGTTGAGCTCTGCCCCTGCAGCACGACGAACAAAGTTTTCGACCTCATGCAATTTCCCTGTTTGCGTGGCGACGAACATCATCATGGCTTCGCCAAGAGTAACTACATCTAATTGATTTTTCATTAAATTAATTTCCCCTTTCACTGAGAGAGCCTGAAACAGAGAAGTCCTTTAATAGAGATACATAGTATTCAGTGACTGCGCGTAAATCATGCCCTTCAAGTGGAAACTCGATACCACAAGGAGCGTCATTTGGTAGAAGGTTGAGTACTTCTTTCCATGTGCCGTCGCTGTCATCAAGTGCTACAGCAACGCGTTTACTGTCACGCAATTGGCAGGCTTTAACGTGAATGTAAGCGACTTGGGAAGCAAAAATATGTGCAGCTTTTAACGTATCTTCCCGATGCCAGTACCAGTTCGCCATATCAAACGCCATTTTTATAGGCATATTTTGGTGTTTTACATCAGCAAAAAAACGTTCAAGAGGCGCAATATGGCCACCGACTTCGGTTTGATCATTCTCGATCACTAACTGTGTGTTGTATTGATTGAGAAGATTAATTACTTCGGTTAAATCATAATTTTCTGGTAATTCACCGAGTGATAGTTTTAAAAAGCGAGCATTAAGTTGTTTGGCATCTTCAAAATAGCCTTGTAGTTTAGTGATGGCGATAGGGCTACGTTGCTGAAATAGCGTGTCTGGCACGGAATAAACGGCAGTGAGCTGCCTTGATTGTAACCCTTTGGCGATATCCGAAAGATTATCGCTTGGTAGTAAGAGTTCTTGGCGGATCTCTGCGCCATCCGCATGGCTGTTTTGAATGATATCGAATAAAGCTTGTTGGCCACCTAATTGTTTTACGGTTTGTGCCCCATAGGCAGCGGTGACAACAATAATGTGTTTGCTCATGACTTTCCTCTCTCTGAATAAGGGCATTAGCCCATTTGTCATTGCGAATAACTCATTATGGAACCGGTTCCATGATGCTTTCTAGTGACAAAAGAGCAAAATCAGAGCTATATCACTAATCAAATGGCGACAAATGTTTAATTGCCGATCTTTATCACAACTCTAGATGTAATGGGTGTAACGCCTATTATTCTTCCTGATAAATACATTTATATTCCATAACTAATTGATTATTGATTTTTTTATATACAGCTAATATGAAAATGTACCTAATAAATGCGTGGTTCTTCATAATTAATTATTGTTAGCGGTATCTCAATTTCGTCTTCTTCGCCTTTCAATGAAATTATATTTCAATATATTAATGACGATGTGAAATTTTAGTGCAGTAGCGGCATTAATTTCACAAGCTCTACCCTGACTACACCACAGCAACTCATAAAAATAATAAGTTACGAAGATGAGGTTCCGAATATGAAAGTAATGAAATTAACCGCACTTTGTAGTGCGCTTCTGTTAGCTAGCGTTACATGGGCTCAAGCAAATACTAATGAAAGTGCGGGAGTCTATAAAAAAGCCTGTACACCAGAGTTAATCCAAGCAGCAAAAAGCAATGCAGATCTTTGCTATGGGGTGAATACGGCTAGTGATATTCAAATTACTAAAAAAAATGATGATAAATATAAGATAAAAGTCGTCATTATTGGTGAAAGTACCAATAAAAATTATATGAATACTTATGGTTATCCATTAGAAAATACACCATTTCTTTCATCGGTAAATGGACGTTTTTTCAATAATTTTATTAGTGCAGCATCCAATACGGTACCGACCTTAACGCGTGCATTAGCGAAAAATGATTTAAATACAATCACACAGCACCATGAAAAGCCGTATTACAATAATAATTCGGTTGTTGATTTAGCCAACAAAGCGGGTTATGAAACCTATTACATCGGTAATAATGGCAGCTTTGGTGATGATGAAATTGGCTTTACAAATTATTTTCTAAAGGCGAATTATTTTTTACC
This sequence comes from Providencia sp. PROV130, assembly GCF_028482225.1. Classification (NCBI taxonomy): domain Bacteria; kingdom Pseudomonadati; phylum Pseudomonadota; class Gammaproteobacteria; order Enterobacterales; family Morganellaceae; genus Providencia; species Providencia sp. PROV130. The sequence goes on from NZ_JAMPQC010000007.1 coordinate 27,368, forward strand.
GGTTAGAGACAGCAAGCCTGGTTTTGACAACCTTTTCGTGCAAGAAAAGGTTGTCGTTGATGACAATGTGAATAAACTCACCAATGATTTTAAAATGTTACCTGCCTTTAAAGCCGCGTTAAATAACCCGTCAGAGAAAGAAAAAGTCATTTTTGTTCATATGTGGGGGCCTCACCATGATGGTTGGCCGAAAGGAGCTTGTGAACTCGTTAAAAATAATTACAACATTAACCCTGAGCAATTTGATACGGGTTGGGGAAGTATAGCGAACTGTTATGTTTCAGCGATTAAACTGAGTGATGATTTTATTGGCGATATTTATAGTATCTTGCAAGAAAATAATAAAAATGGGGATAACCCGTTCTCCATTTTATATTTTTCTGACCATGGGCAAGGGTTAGTCAAAGCCAATAAACAGCACGTAAAAGCACTGGAAGCAGAGTATAAAGGGTATATCAAAGAAGGAAATCTATATTTACGTCATGGTCAACTCGTGAAAGGGGCATATCAAGTTCCATTAGTGGTCATCAATTCGGATGATACTAAACGTGAATTTCGCGATGAAACGTTAAGTGAGTGGAATTTATTTGATTATTTCGCGTCGTGGTTAGGCGTAGAAACTAACCTAACATCCCCAGCGAAAAGTATCGTAGCGGAGACTATCACACCTGAAAAAGATATTGATGTCTTTGTTTTCCCACGGGATGAGTTTGTGAAGTACGATAGCCTGCCGCAGGATACCGTATTATCACCAGCCACAGTTAATACCCAAGTCGTCGCTGACAATTAATCTGTCAAAAAATAAGGCAGAACCGAATTAGCTGTTCTGCCTTTATTATCTTTATTCAATAGGTTATTGACTCAATGCATCGGCAACCGCTTTAAAGCGGGCAAATTTATTACGTAACTGTTGATACCCAACAGCGTTTGGTTGGTAAGTGGTGATTTTTGGGGTACTTGCCGCAATGGCGACATCAAAACCTGAGTAGTAACCTGTTCCGACAGCGGCACAAAGTGCAGCCGCTTGGCAACCTGATTGCTGCACGTTGACGACATCTAACGGCAAATTACTGGCATCACAGAACATTTGCATCCACAATGGTGACTGTGTTGGGCCACCTGTGAAACGAATAGATTCAGTTGTATTATCAAGGCCAACAATACGGTCTTGGTGCAATAAATGTGAAAATACAATCCCTTGATAGATAGCATAAGCAATATCGGCATCGGTATGGTGTGAACTCAAACCGAGTAGACCACCATGCAAATTACTGTGGTAGTTAGAACCGTACAGCCAAGGGAAAAACAGAATATCATTTGGCCGTGTTGCCCCTTCAGCCACACAGTGATTTAGTACGTTATAATCTTGCAAACGTTGATTGAAGAAGTGACGAGTGAACCACGCGAGGTTACTGGCGGAAGTCGGGCTGCCTTCGTGGACAAAATAGGTACCTGGAATACAGTATTTACTCCATACGTATGGGTAATCTGAAGGCACGATTTCATCGAAGACACGTGTTGAAATGGTCCAAGTTCCGGCTACGGCGCTGAGTTTATCTTTTTGACTAACCCCTGACGCCAACGCTGCACCCACGACATCAAAGAAGCCACCAAATACAGGGGTTCCTTCCACAAGCCCACATTCTACAGCAGCTTTGTGGGTGACCGTTCCTGCTAATTGAGCTGAGTTAATAACGGGTGCCAGCTTGTCATTTACCTCATCAATACCAAATAATTGGCATAATTTAGGATCATAGCTCGACAGGGTTTGGTTAAATAATTGGCTACCAGAAATATTGGTTTCTTCGCAGGCAATTTGGTCGGTTAGACGGTAGCGAATGTAATCGTGGACCATCAAAACATGCTGAGTATCACGATAGTTATCAGGTTCGTGTTGTTTTAACCAACGCAGTAGTGCCACAGGATGAGAAGCCCATAATTGCTGCAAACTCAATGGATAAGCTTTATCCGCAGTGCCGTCTTGGTGCCATTCATCAACAATAGATTGAGCGCGTGAATCAGATGACACAATCCCATTTCTAACCGGTTTTCCTTGGCTATTGAGTAAATACAGCCCTTTGCCGTGAGAAGAAAAGCTGACACCGGAAATTTGGGCGGGGCTGAGTTGGCTATTTTGAATCGCTTGGCGAATCACGCTACAAGTCGCTTCCCACAGCATTTCCATATTGCGTTCACTAAAACCTGCTTGTGGACTCTCAGTGGGAAAAGAATGTTCAGCAACGGTAATTTCTTGGCCTTCTGCGGTGTAGATACCCGCTTTAATTACGGTACCACCAAGGTCAACACCCATAAAAAATGCATTCATTATCGGCTCCTTTAGGCGTTGTACCAGCCTGCTTGTTGCATTTTGTCTTCCATCCAATGACGGGCTTTGATAATTTCAATTAGTGGCTCATCGGCTTTTTCTGTCCACATTTCAATCAGGAAGGAACCACGGTAATTTAAACGTTTTAATAATTTGAATAAATTAACAAAATCTACGCAGCCTTCGCCGAAAGGCACATCACGGAATTGACCTTTGCAGGTTTCGGTCACCGCATACGTATCTTTTAAGTGAATCGCTGCGACGTGTTCAATTCCTTGGGTGAATTCTTTTTCGACATCATTACCCCACGCGGTTAAGTTACCGACATCAGGATACACACTGAACCAAGGTGAGCGAATTTTATCGGAAAGCGTTTGCCATTTGCTAATGGAATTCATAAAAGGCGTATCCATGATTTCCACTGCACACATCACTTGAGAAGCGGCTGCAATTTCACTGACCCATTGCATGCCTTTTTCGAAATTGGCAATTGTTTCGGCATCTTGCTCTTCATAGTAAACGTCATAACCCGCGAGCTGGATAGTACGAATACCTAAGTCTTGAGCGAGCTTAATGGCTTTTTCCATTAAGGTATAGGCCATCATACGGGTAGCTTCATCATGGCTACCGAAAGGAAAGCGGCGATGGCCGGATAAACACATACTTGGAATGCGAATGCCTGTTTCTTGAATGGCTCTAACAACTTCTAGGCGTTCTGCGGTGCTCCAGTCTAACCGAGCTAGACGTTCGTCAGTTTCATCTACTGACATTTCCACAAAATCGTAACCCGCAGATTTTGCGATAACTAATTTTTCTAACCAACTGCTGTTTTTCGGTAATGCTTTTTCATAAATACCAATTGGATGCTTGCGCATGGTTTTCCCCTTGAAAAATTAACTTTGTGTCGATGCTTTATTAAGGCGTTGGTTGCGGTTCATCGCACGTTTAGCACTCCATTTTTCTTTGAAGAACTTGAATGCTAATGCCAAGATGAGCGTGATCCCCCAAACAGCGAGGTTAAAGTGCAGGCTCACTCCTAGCAGGCTTAAACCTGTCGCAATGACCTGTAAAACCAATAAGGCACAGAACACTCGGCTAACCTTACCAACTCCCCCAAATGGGTTAGTTCCACCTAATACGATGGCAAGAATGGTGAGCAGTAAATAGGAATCCCCGTAGCCCATACGTGCAGAGTTAAAGCGAGCCATCATGATTAACCCAGCTAACACACATAACAGACTAGAAATGGTGTATATCGCAATCATGACACGGTCGGTACGAATACCGCTGAACCACGTTGCATTGATATTACTGCCACTCATATAAATATTTTTACCTAGCCGCGTACAGCCTAGAAAAAGCGCTAACAGAATTGCGGTAACGATGAAAATAATCATAGCGATTGGTACCCCAAGCACGGTATCGGAGCCAATGGCACGAACAATGGGCGGCATGCCACTCAGTGCCGCTCCTTTAGTGAGGTAAACGCCAATACCGCTGATAATTGTCATGGTGCCGAGAGTGACTAGAATTGGATGTGCCCCGATGTGGGAAATCATCAGCCCCGTTAAGCTACCAATAATGACCGCAATTACGGTTGCGCCAATTAATGCGAAGACCAACCACATCAGTTGTGTACCCGTTCCAGCATCCATCGGAAGGTAATTGATAAACACCCAAGCCATAAATAGGCCGGTTAAGTTAGCGGTACTAATAATGGCAAGGTTCAAGCCGCCGCTTAACATAGGTACAAACATGGCAAAGGTAAGTAAGCCCAACTCAGGTAATTGAAAAGTGATACTTAAAAACGTATTTTGGGTAAAAAAGTGACCTGGCATGGCAATACTAAATGCGGCGATAGCCAGAACAAAGATTGAAAGCAGTCCGATAACAGAGCCATCAATTTTAAAAAAAGTATTTTTTTTCATGGTGATATTCCTGTTAAACAAAACCTACGTCCGTCTCTTTACGTTTTTTGTAGTGAGTAATACAAATCGCAATGAGAATAACCAGCCCAATGACGATATTGACGAAGTAGTTTGAAACACCAATCAGATTTAGGCCGTTTTTCAAGATACCAATCAGGAAAACCCCCATTAGTGTCCCTATCACAGAACCCCGTCCGCCGGATAAACTGGCGCCACCTAATACAGCCGCAGCAAGCACATCCAGCTCTCCACCCACAAGGGCACTCGGTACGACTTCGCTCATTCGATAGGTTTGCAACATGCCGCCAATTGCCGCCATTGCACCAAGGTAGCCATAGGCAAACAAGTAAATCACTGAGACACGGATACCAATACGAGACGCAGATTCTTGACTTCCGCCTACCGCGTATAACTGACGGCCGATGTGGGTTTTATTCATCAAAATCCACGTTAAGAAGGCAATGCCAAGCATCACAATTAACGGCAAGCCAACTTGGTAATATTCGCCATCCACTTCAAAAGGCAAAATAGTCACAGGGTCAACCCACCAATCGGGCAAGTCATAAATACTGTGCCCATTGGTTAACCACATCAGCATTCCGAACAACAGTGATTGCATACTAATGGTGATAATGATCGACACAACATTCAGCGAATAAATCAAAATGGCATTGATTAATCCAAAGGCGATACCGATGATAATTGCTAATGTGATACTGACCGCTGGGCTGGCAATAAAACCTTGTAATAACCAAGTCGCGATCACGTATTGCACTACGGAAGCCACAGCAGCAAACGAAATATCAATGCCCCCAGTGACAAGAACCACAAATAAGCCCAAGGCGAAAATACCCGTCACCGCATAGCTTTCACTGAGATCGAGTAAATTTTGAATAGTCAGAAATTGTGGGCTCATCAATGTGAAGAACACCACCATGATAAGAATGACCCAAGTCAGCCAGCCTTCGACAGATTGTGGTCGTAATTTTTGCCAATTAGCCATTGATGATTTCCTCCAATTGTTGCTCATTGATGGAATCTGTCACAATTTCTTTGACGATAGAGCCTTGTTTCATATGTAAAATTCTGTCGCAATTATAATAAGCTTCGGAGGCTTCATCGGTAATTAATAAAATGGAGATACCGACACCTGACAAACGGTGAATGAGTTTGTAAATACTGTCTTTTGCGCCGATATCGACGCCAACGGTTGGCGAATCTAAAATCAGTACCTTAGGGCGTGTTAAAATCCATTTGGCAAGTACCACTTTTTGCTGGTTACCGCCTGAAAGTGTTGAAAGGGCGTTATTTGGGTCGGTGACTTTAATATCTAAGTCGGCTATCCACTCTTGTACGATGTCTTGGCACTGTTTTTCATCGATTAAATGCCAAGGTGTTTTGAGTCGATCAAGAATCGAAATCACCATATTGTCTGCGATGGATTGCTGTAAGATAGCGCCTAAAGTCAGGCGGTCTTCAGATACATAACCAATGCCACGCTTAATAGCGTCGGTGTTATTTTTTAACTTAACAGGTTTGCCTTCAATGAATAATTCGCCGCTGTCTGGACGGGTAATGCCAAACAACGATAGCGCTAATTCGGTGCGGCCTGAGCCAAGCAAACCACATAAACCTAATACTTCGCCGCGTTTTAAATTTAAGTTGATATCACTATATTGCCCAGTCCGACTGAGATTTTTTAGCTCGAGTACTGTGCGTCGGTCTTCTGCGTTATTTGGTGGCTTACGTTCATGGACAATGTCTAAGCCAGTCATTAACTCAGTAATTTTGCGTGTAGTTAAGCCTTCAGCAGGCCATGTTCCAATTTTTTGACCATCACGGATCACGGTGATACGGTCAGAGATCTCTTTGACTTCTTCTAGCCGATGACTAACAAAAACAACCGTGATCCCTTTATCTTTTAGGTAATTAACCGTTGAGAGTAATTGGTTGACTTCAGTACGGGTCAGTGAAGCCGTTGGTTCATCCATAATGACCAGACGTGCATCGGCGACTAAGGCTCGGCAGATCGCAACTTGTTGGCGTTGAGCAATGGGTAAGAATTGTACCGGTGTATCAGGGTCAATGGTAAAAGCCAGCTCATTGAGGATTTCTAACGCTTTCTCGCGCAGTTGTTTTTTGCGAAACCAGCCAAAATAGCCTTTGAGATTCAGTTCAAAGGCGATATTTTCGGCAACAGTTAAATTAGGAAATAACGACAAATCTTGGTAGATAACTTGTACACCTAATTCACGGGCTTTATCTGGCGTCAACCGATGATAACTTTTTCCATCAATTTCAATTTTGCTACCGTCATCAGGGGCATAGACACCACTGATGGTTTTAATTAATGTGCTTTTCCCACACCCATTGGTGCCTGCTAAACAGTGCACTTCACCTTTGTTGAGCGTCAAATCGATATTGCGTAATGCACGGTGACCACCGAAGCTTTTGGAAAGGTCTCGCAAGGTAATGAGTGGATCGGATTTGTCAGCTTTAGAGGTGCTTGTCATAAGTACAATTCCTACTGCAAATAAATTGGTGTTGGCTTGTTTGTGATGAGTTCGAGCTGCTGCGTTAGTACAGGCAACTCGAACTCAAAGAACATAAAATTTAATATATTGATAAATATTGTATTTTTGTTGTAAATGTTATTTTAACAGGGTGAAATTACAGACCGACTTCGACTAATTTTTTAGTATTTTCAATATTCAAATTAACGGGGTTATCACTCAAAATAGTGTTACCACTGACTTTGATTTCACCCATATCACCAATAGACACGCCATCTTTAATTTCTTCACCATTCATCATGGCAGTCGCAACCTGTACAAATACTTGTCCTGCGACTTTTGGATTGGAAATATAGCCGCCATCAATTGCACCTTTTTCCAGTAATTTGATGCCTTGGCCTGGCGTAAATGTCCCGAATACACAGGTTTCATCATTTTTGCGGCGTTTATCAATGGCACGGCCTGCACCGATAGGGCCTTGTGAACCAAATGACATGATGCCTTTTAAGTCTTTGTGTTTAGATAATAAATCATTGGCTGTACGCATTGAGTCGTCAACGGATTCGGCAACACCAAAGCGATCATCGACCATTTGCATTTTCGGGTAGTTTGCTTTTTGGTAAGCAATCGCCGCATCAGCCCATTCGTTCACTAATGGTACTGTCAGGCTTCCCACAAACATGGCATATTTGCCTTCTTCGCCCATACATGCCGCCATATCTCTCATATGGTTAGCACCCATACTTTGGGTATCCAGTAATTCAAAGTCCCAATCTGCATTTTTTTGGTTTGGTGATTCGTGGGTAATGACTTTAATTCCAGCGTCTTGAGCTCGCTTTAATACAGGTTCAAGAACTTTAGCGTCGTTAGGGACAACGCCAATGACATCTACTTTTTTGGCGATTAAATCTTCGATAGCACGAACTTGTTCCGCAGGATCAGCGGTTGTTGGGCCAACTTGGAAGGCGTTTACACCCAGTTTTTTGCCTTCTTCAGTAATACCTTGTTCCATAACATTAAACCAAGGAATACCACCGACTTTAACGACGACACCCATGGTAAAGGGCTTTTGTGCTTTTTGTGATTCAGCCATCGCGACATTTGAAAATAGTGCAACGCTCATTAAACAAGGTAAAACTAGCTTCTTCATGTTCATAGTTGTATTCCTTAGTGTAGATGGATACTAAATCAAGAACTTTCATTTTTAGAAATAATGAATTTCTCATATTTAGATATGCCTATAATTAAGTGCTAAGGAATTATGGGTAAATAATATCCCTGCACTTATTTAATACAGAAAATAAAATGGAACTTATTATTTTTACTTACATTACAGCTATCTAATTTTTATTTTTATAAATTATTTGTCGCACTCGATAATTTTAAGATTAGAGAATTGTTTTTGAAAATTATTATCATTTAGTTTATTTGTGATTAATACGTCAATATCATCAAATGTACAAACCTGACTAAATGCATACTTTCCTAATTTACTGTTATCCGCGAGCAAAACTTTATTTTCAGAAACCTGTAACATAATATTTTTTAATTTTGAGTTTATTTCACTGCCATCGCGAATACCATTTTCGATATTGAACCCTTGGCATGAAAGAAATAAGGTTTTTATCTGAAAGCTACGAATAATACTTTCTGCAATTGGGCCATGAAAATCATCATGACGTTCTGAATACTCCCCGCCAATACCAATAACACGAACTCGGTCACGGCAGGCCAACGCTTGGATAATTTTGACCGAGTTTGTCACCACGGTGATGTCGATATCGGGTATTTGCCGTGCTAGAAACCAGCAAGTACTGCTGTTATCTAGCATGATACAGTCACCAGGCTGAATTAATTTTAGAGCAGCCTTCGAAATTTTCATTTTGGCATCGGGATGCTCTTCAGTTCTTTTACGAAAAGACTCTGCGCCATCAACCATTTGACTGAGTTTGACCGAAGATGGCATAACATTCACCATTGGCATTTCTTCTTGGTCGATGGCCACCGCGCCCCCAAAGCTACGGATGATCCTGTTTTCTCGCTCAAGAGTCGTTAAATCGCGACGAATAGTTTCTTGAGACACGAGACATAATTGCGCTAAATCACGTACCAACGCCGAACCATTTTGCGAAACATGAGAACATATTAATTTATGGCGTTCGGCTTGTAACATATTTAGCTCCTATTATTTCCACGATATTTATTCTGCCCGTGTTGCTTTTTTTTTGTCGTGATTGGATTCAAGTAATCTCTTTTTGAAAAAAACAAAGCCGATTAAAGTGATTTTGATCTTCATTTTATGAATTTAAAATTATTCTATTACATAATTATTAGACGTAAGTCACTATATTGGCGGTGTCTTTTTGTTTTTCTCACAATAAACAAAAAAGGTTGGGCTAACTCAGTCAATTAACCACATCTTGATGGTGACTTTATTTGACTGATTACGCCCGAATAAGCCCGAGTTGAGCTGTTTTGTTGCGAGTTTGTAAAGTGAGGTGCTTTTTAAATGGCCTAAATCTGTTTACCTTAATAGGTAGATATAGGTTATCAACACACAAAAAACATCACGATAATAAATTTTTGTTGTTGATATTAAAGCATATTTTAGCAAGCTAGGGAGTTGTTATGTTAGAACAATTGAAACAACAGGTTTTTGAAGCGAATCTCGCCTTACCCAAACATAACCTAGTGACCTTTACTTGGGGTAATGTGAGTGGTATTGACCGTGAAGCTGGGTTAATGGTGATAAAACCTTCAGGCGTTGACTATGAAACCATGAAAGCAGAGGACATGGTGGTGGTCTCGTTGGAAAGTGGAGAAGTGGTAGAAGGGAAATATCGACCTTCTTCAGATACTGACACGCATTTGGCGCTGTACCAAGCATTCCCTGGAATTGGCGGTATTGTTCATACTCACTCTCGTCATGCCACTATTTGGGCTCAAGCTGGGCAGCCATTGAGTGCCTTAGGGACAACCCATGCTGATTATTTCTATGGTGAAATCCCTTGTACCCGCAAAATGACAGAAAGTGAAATTGAAGGGGATTATGAAAGAGAAACAGGCCATGTGATCATCGAAACCTTCAAGGAAAAAGGACTGTCAGCAAAAGATATTCCAGCCGTATTAGTGAATAGTCATGGTCCATTTGCTTGGGGAACAAGCCCCGATAATGCAGTGCATAATGCCGTGGTATTAGAAGAAATTGCCTATATGAATTTATTTACCCGTCAATTAAGTTCGCAAATAGGTTCAATGCAACAAGTCTTATTAGATAAACACTATTTACGTAAACACGGCAAAAATGCGTATTACGGGCAAAAATAAAGCAGTTAAAAATTCATTGAATAAAACTGGCGAACAAAAGTTATTATTGATTTTATAACCAATAACGGATTTTTTCGTCAATAAAATAGCCACAATAAATAAGCTATGTGGCTATTTTACTGTTTTTTAAATACAGCCATTACTCAGGTTTATTTTATTAAGCCTGTGGTTGTTTATAAAATAATTAAATTTATTTAAATTAAGTATATTTCTCTGAGTTGCTTAATATCATGATTTGTGAATTTAAGTTCATTTTTAATATAGTTTTCTACAGAGCCGGATATTTCTTCCATCGCATTAAAGACTTCTATAATAAATGATTCTTGAGTATCAATCAGTGAAAGTAAATAATCCAGTACATTTTTGTCTTGAGTTATTTTCCGATATCCCGCCATTTTAATTTCGTTACGTTCAAGTCGGTTAAAATGGGTGAGCATATAGTCCTGCACAATGGTTTTTTTCGGAACACCTAGCATGGAAAGCACCAGTAATGCACCATAACCGGTTCGATCTTTTCCGCCTCGGCAATGCTGAATATTTGGGGCATTATGACTATCTAATAAAACTTCTATCATTTGCTTAAAGGCGGCTTTTGACTTATCACTCACTACAAATTGGCGATATTGCTCTAATATTTGTAACCCATCGCCGTTAATCATCTCTTTCGGAATATGCTGGATAACACTTTCGATTAACGCTTTATCTTCATTATCTGGTGATGCGGCAAATTGTGCTGCTAATTCAGCAGTTTGAGCTGTTGCATCAAGATGATAGGTTTTCTTTTCACCAACATGGCAATTAGGCGATTTATTAATTTCATTTTGAGTACGATAATCGATAATGCTGTTAATCCCTAGATGGGAAATATAATTGACCGCTTGTTCATTCAAATTAAACAGATGGTTGGAACGGTATAACATTCCCCATTTCACCTGTTTTCCGTCTGTTGTGGTATAACCCCCAAAATCACGGAAGTTATTTAATCCCTCAATAGGTAATGTTCTTTCAGCGAATAATCTACGTCCATTGGCATTTTGTAAAATAAAATAGATGCGTTGTTTAGCATTTAATGGGTCTTGAACTGTAATGCTATTCTCTAATTTATCTGTAATGAAATTCTCAGGATAAACCTGAGTATCAGGTTTATCCGTCCAATATAATGCCAGAGGAGAGGATGGAATTTCACTAAACTTTATTTCGAGTGTTGATTCATTCACTCTGTTGACTTCGATTTCCATATATTTCCCTTTATCATCCTAAAATTCCGAACACGGAACAAACAACACCTAAAACCATAATGGCAACAATGAGTGCAACGGTATGTTTCCCTTGAAATTTACGAACAAGGAAGAAAATACCGAGCGCAAAGAGAAGGGTGAGTAAGTTAGGTATTACCTTGTCAAACATCTCTTGTACTTTGATAGATTGCTCACCGACGGCGATGGTTAGCGGAGTGGAAAGCTTGACGGTCGTCGCTATCAAGGAACCTAGGACCATGACCCCGACAACGTTCGCTATATTAGTAATTCGCTGAATAATATTTGATTTCTTCGATTGCTCGATTAAATCAACGCCTTTGTTATAGCCATAATGAATAAAGAAATATTTGGTGCCGATATTGACGATATTAAACAGAATAAACATTAATATAGGGCCGATAATATTACCTTGCAGCGCAAATGCGGCTCCGATGCTGCCGCAAATGGGTAGCCATGTAAATTTTAATAAGCTATCGCCAAGACCTGCAAATGGCCCCATCAAACCGGCTTTTACAGAAACGACCGCCTCTTTTTCTTCTTCTGTTGTTTTTTCTTCTAATGCTGCGGTGACACCGAGAATTAATGCACCTGCGTTAATTTGTGTATTAAAAAACTCGAAGTGGCGTTGCATGGCTTTAATACGCGTTTCTTGATCTGCTTTTTCATAAAGCTTATCGAGAACGGGTACCATACAATGAGCAAAACCAATAGTTTGCAGTTTTTCGTAGTTGTATGAGAATGACATGGTTTGAATTCGCCAAAACATACCATTAAGCTCTTTTTTCGTGAGTTTTTTATTTTCAGAGGTGGTTATTTCACTCATAGGTCATACTCCTCTTCTTCATTTTTATGGGAAGTTGGTGCTGTTTTTTCTTCTGGTGTTTGGCGCAAGCTGTTAGCAAATGCCATGTCATAAAGCACAGCAAATGCCAGAGCGATAAAAGTAATTGGGATAATTGGCAATTTTAAATAGGTTGTGAGCATAAAACCGAGCAGAAAGAAAAACCACATTCTGCCTTTAAGCAACATGAGTAACAGAATACAGATACCAACAGCAGGGATTAGTTTAGATGCGACACCCATACCGGTAAGAATACTTTCAGGTACGGCATTTAATATGCTATTGACTAAGTCACTACCAAAATAAACCGCAATAAAGCAGGGAATGGCACGAATAAAAAACCACAGTGGCGTCGAGAAATAATGCACTTTTGTTAGGCCACTGTAGTTGCCATCAAGAATGGATTTACTGGCCCAGACATTTAAGAAACTGGCAAAAGAACGCCAGATAATCAGTAATTGCTGACATAGAATAGAGACAGGTACGGCAAGGGCGATACCCGCTGCAATTCCGCCATTGGAAGCAATACCGAGCGCAACTCCAATAATTGAACCGGCGATAATATCGGGTGCAGAATAAGCACCAACATTACCAATTCCCATCCACATTAATTCTAATGTGGCGCTAATGGCTAACCCTTGCACCATATCGCCCATGATAATACCGGCCACAGTACCGGTAAGTAATGGGCGTCTTAGCATTTGCGGACCGACATCATCCAATGAGCAAATACCTGCCCAAATCGCAATTAAAATGGCCTCTACCAACATAATAGGCTCCTCACTTATTAAGTGAAAATAAGTATGATTAGATGAATTAATTGAGTAATGTTTTTAATTCAACAATGGGATCTTTAGGAACCATTTGAATTTCAACAGTAACGTTATTGTTGATGAGCGACCTAAAGGCTTGTTCTTCATCCGGTGTCACAGCAACCGCACGAGATAAATTACGACGGCCCTCTTGCATACGCATTCCGCCGACATTCAGTTTTTCCAATTTTAAGCCACTTTCGACGAGCCTATTCACATCAATACTGTTAGTAAACAGCAACATAGTACGGCGTTTAATTTCTGCTTTTTTTAAGACTTCAATGAATTTATCGACACCAAAAACGACGACTTTTAGATCTGGTGGCGCCGCCATAGTAAGAACGGATTGCTGAACAGTGTCATTGGCAACTTTGTCGTTGACAATAATCACCTGCTCAATATCAAAATTTTTAACCCAAGTAGTAATAACTTGGCCGTGGATAAGTCTGTCATCAATTCGAGCAACGTTAATTGGCATGGGATTCTCCTAAAGTTCGCTATCGTTTTGTGCTAATGGTTTAAGTTGTTCACCGACATTAATGCAACTGTCAGGGAATACATCATTAATGACTTGATGAAGTTCATGTAAAGGAAGATCTCGGTTGCTGAGTATTTCGAGAAAAGTCGGAACGTTGATTCCGCAGTACAGCACGACATCATTTTGAGTAATAACGAGCTCACTGGCTAAATTGCAAGGAGAACCGCCTAATAAATCGACCAAAATTAAAACACCATTGCCTTTATTAACATGCTGATATGTTTCAAATAAATGTTTTTTCACCTCATTAATATTGCTTTCTCTTTGAATCGAAATCACGCTGATATCTTCTTGCGAGCCAATTAGCATTTCAGCACATTCCAATAACCCTTGTGCAAAAGGCCCATGGCTAGCCAGTATGATAGGTATTTGAGAGCTCATTTTTTCCCCTTGTATTTATCTTTTTTATTTTAGTAATAAAATTACTTTTATATATTTATTTTGAAGTAACAATATCACAAAAAATAGGAATGAAAAGAGGGAGCTCCCTAGAAAGGGTCATTTTTGTGAGCAAGATCGAAGTGGCTACTCAGAGCCACATAGGCGATGTTAAGAAGGAGAAAGTCGATCAGTTATTGCTGTTTAGACGAGTAAAGCGTTCCGCACGAGTGTTAATTTGTTTTTGAATTCTTTCATCATATTGTTTGATAAATAAGTTAGTAATCAACATATTAATTACAGTGAGTTGGGATATTTTTGAGCGAATGGGGATGATCCTTGAAATATTTTCAGTCGATATTGTATGCAAGATAGTCTCAGCTAAGGTTGATACTGAACTTTGTCCCATTTTTGTGATAGCAATGGTCGGAACTTTCAATTCTCTGGCAAGAGTGAGTAGCTTGATACATTCGTGGTTTTCACCGGAATGAGATATGACAATGACAAGATCGTTCTGATCTAACGTATTCACGATACTAAATTGAATGCTGTAATCAAGGTGACAATTAACATCTTTTTTTATTTTAATTAGTTGATATTCAAATTCTTTTGCAACTAATCCACTACTACCAGCACCATAAATTACAATTTTTTTACTCTTGCTAATTAACTCATTTGCTTGCTTAAAGGCATTTAAATTAACCAAAGCACAAGTTTCTTCTATGGATGATTTTTCAATCAGTCCTACTTTGTGATTAACGGTTTCCATCGAGTCATTAATGTCAATATCTTCTTGCAGTAGGGTGCCGTATGACTTGTGATTAATCGATGAAATTAAATCAATTTTTAGGTCACTAAAACCTTGGTAGCCCAACTTATGACACAGGCGCAAAATAGTGGTGGTACTGACCTTATTTTCTTGGGCAAGGGATTGAATGCTAATACTTTGCATGTTTTTCTTATTAGCAATAATGTACTCAGCGACTTGTTTTTCTTTGGTGGAAAGGCTGTCTCTGGCCTCTCTAAGTTTTAGGTCTATCATTATTTACCCTGCTAATAAATTAAAATTTGCCATCAAGAAACGGATCCTACCATATCCTAAAAATAGGGAAATGGTGACTTTTCTTTATTGGGTTCATGTCACTATAAATGGGTTTATGGTTCAGGCTAGAAAGTCAGGTTGGTAGGGAAAAATTAATAAATATAAATAGTTAGTGATATCCCTATTGCTTAACGATGGCCTAAGCAATAGGGAATAGTTTGTTTTTAAAGTGTGACGCCCATTTTGAAAATTGCTAATTCACGAAAGTCATTGATTTCATTTTTGGTGTGCTCACCATTAACGGTTTTCACAACAAGCTGAATGAAGTCATCTAATAACTGATCCATGGATTTTCCTGTTAATAGGGCGCCCGCATTGAAGTCAATCCAATGGGGTTTTTTGGCGGCTAATTCATTATTAGTCGCAATTTTCATGGTGGGAACAAAGCCACCGTATGGTGTGCCGCGACCGGTGGTAAATAACACCATATGACAGCCTGCCGCACCTAAGGCACTGGTCGCAATGGCATCATTACCCGGTGCACTTAATAAGTTGAACCCCGGAGTTGTCAGGCGCTCCCCGTATTTTAAAACATCCATTACTTGGCTAGTACCTGCTTTTTGTGTGCAGCCGAGGGATTTTTCTTCGAGTGTCGAAATACCGCCGGCTTTATTCCCTGGAGATGGGTTTTCATAAATTGGCTGGTCATGGGCAATAAAATATTGTTTGAAGTCATTGATCATATTGACCGTTTTCTCAAACGTTGGTTCATCATGGCAGTGGTTCATTAGAATTTGTTCTGCACCAAACATTTCAGGGACTTCCGTTAACACCGTAGTTCCGTTATGGCTGACTAAAAAATCAGAAAAACAGCCCAACAGTGGGTTAGCGGTGATCCCTGAAAGCCCATCAGATCCACCACATTCAAGGCCAAATTTCACTTCACTCAGTTTGCCAGCTTCACGTTTATCCTGCTGTACGAATTGATAAAGCGCATTAAGGTGCTCGACACCGGCTTCAATTTCATCATCTAATTGTTGGCATACCATGAATTTCACGCGTTCATCATCATAGTCACCTAATGTTTCTTTAAAGGCGGCTACTTGATTATTTTCACAGCCTAAACCAATGACTAGAACACCACCTGCGTTAGGGTGCTTAACCATATCTTGTAAAATAGTACGCGTTGTTAAATGGTCATCACCGAGCTGGGAACATCCTAAAGTATGGTTATACAGATAAACGCCATCAATATCAGAAGCACCATGATGTTGTTTATTAAAGCGCTCGATCATTTTCCTAGCGAGTGCATTCACGCAGCCAACGGTTGGGATCACCCAAATTTCATTGCGGATCGCGACATCACCATTGGCACGGCGATAAATTTGTACATCGGGGTTTGGCAGCGTCGCGACGAGTGATGGGTGTTCAGGGTGATATTCATAGTCATTTAAGGCACTTAAATTGGTGATGATATTGTGTGTATGAATATGCTCGCCAACGGTTATTTTCGTTGTTGCGTGGCCGATAGGCGCTCCATACTTCATGACATTTTCACCCGTTTCAATCGTATCTAGGGCTATTTTATGGCCGCGACCGATGTCCTGCTTTAATGCCACGGATTGACCTTCAACGGTGACAGTATCACCCGCGAGTCTATCGATTAAGGTAATGGCGACATTGTCATTCGGATGTATTTTTATTATATCTTTTATCATATTGCATTCTCTGGGTTGAAAATCGGATTCAGTGCGATCGGCCACCTAGTGTCGATTTTTTTTGTTGTCTAAATTTCAAACATTATACGATCCGGTTTATAACTTTTAAAGATGTTATACCAATTTATTGGGATTTATTTATCAGTGAACTTCTATTTAACCCATTACCATAAAATTTCGTTATACTGTGAGGCATTAGTGGCCAATGAGTCGGGTTGTTATATGAAAGGAGAAAATAATGAGCTCACAAGAGAGTGAACCGCGCCTATACCAACAAGTTGCGGCTCTGGTCAAAGAACGCATCGAAAATGATGAATACCCAGTTGGCACTAAATTGCCTGCAGAACGGTTACTTGCTGATGAAATGAAGGTGAGCCGTACGGTGATCCGTGAAGCTATCATTATGTTAGAAGTGGAAGGGTATGTGGATGTACGCAAAGGATCTGGCATACATGTCATCAGTAATCGGTCTAATAACTCAGTCAATACAGAAACCGGATTCGAATTTAGTCGTTGTGGGCCATTTGAACTATTACAAGCAAGGCAACTGATTGAAAGCCACATCGCCGAATTTGCCGCAAGCCAAGCCACGAAAGAAGATATTTTAAAATTGGTTGATATTCAAAAGCATGCGCGTAAAGAGGATCGTTTTCGCGACTCAACATGGGATCTTGCCTTCCACATGCAAATTGCCGCGTCGACCCATAACAGTGCGATGGTGGTGATTGTTGAGCAAATGTGGAGCCAACGCTTACGTAATCCTTACTGGCTCAAGCTTCATGAGCACATTGATAACTGTTCGATTGAGAGCTGGTGTGATGAGCACGACCAAATTTTACAGGCGTTAGCGCGTCGAGACCCGAAAGGGGCGCGGCAAGCCATGTGGCAACATTTGGAAAATACCAAAAAAATGTTGTTCAATGCGACCAGTGATGACTTTGAATTCACTATGGATCGCTACTTCTTCGCAGATAGCCCAACGATGGATGATGACAGCTAGTTATTCTTCATCATCTTCAGATATCTGCTTCAGCGCGGGGAGATTAACTAAAATAATTTTCCCGTATTTTGCATCAATCCAACCGAGTTTTTCCCATGCGACTAAACGCTTATTGATGGTTTGCCGTGTGGTATTAATGATGGTCGCCAAATCATCTTGTGTCAGATAAAGGCTCAATTGAATCCCCTTTTCATGAGGTTCACCATAACCTTCCGCTAAACTCAATAAACGCTTAGCCAGCCGGGCGGAAACAGACAATAAGGCGCTGTCATTGATAATGGTAAAGGCATTACGAATCACTTTGCAAAGCAAAATATTCAGAAACTGGTAAAAAACGGGGTGCTTTTCCAAGATCATGGCTAAATCTTTCGGTGATATCGTCAGTAAAATGGTTGGGCTAATTGCTTTAGCATCATGGGTGCGCGCCGACTTATCTAGCATGGCAATTTCGCCAAACCAATTGCCAGGTGAAAGATAGCGAAATACACATTCACGGCCATCTGAAGATATCGAACTCACTTTTACTGAGCCTTGAATCACCGCATATAGACCACGTGCAGGGTCACCTTGATAGTGGACCATTTCACCATCAGGATAGAAGCGTAATGTGGCGCATGTCATTAAGATGGAAATTAAATAATCGGGTAAGTTACTAAACCAACTATTTGTTTTTAATATTTCAAGAATATTTTCATGCGTTAGAACTAATTGGCTGTTTTGTACCGCAATGTTCATCTGAATGCTCCCTGCATGATTGGCTGACTTATCATGACATTTGGTAGGGTTATGTTCAATCATGAACCACCGCAATATTCGAGTAAACCTCACAAATAAAAAATAGAGTAATAGAAAACCCGAGCCATTTATTTTGGCTCGGGAGGGATTCAAAAGATCATTAATTAATCTTCAAATCGTTTTTCAATACCTAATCTTCTTAATGTCAGAATTAACAAACCACCGATAAAGGCGACTAAAGCGATAAAATAGAGCCCTGCACGGGCAGACTCAAAGGTGGTTTCTGCCCACACTCTTAAGTTTGGTGCCACAAAGCCACCTAAGTTACCCACTGAGTTAATCAGGGCGATTCCTGATGCCGCAGCGGTACCGCCTAAGTATGCAGATGGGAAGCTCCAGTACAGAGGTTGCATGGCTAAGTGGCCTGCTGCTGCGACACATAACGCAATAATGGCAATAACTGGAATGCTATCAAATAAACCAGAAACAGCGATCCCGGCAGCCCCTAACATAAAGGTAATGGCAGCAACTTTACGGCGTTCTTTTAGGCGTTCTGAAATACGAGGGACGTAGTAAACTGCAATGGCCGCACACAGTGGTGGTATGGCGGTGACAAAGCCTACAAGTATGCCGACTTTACTGCCCAATAACGTACCAATTTGGGTTGGTAAGAAGAAATAAATACCATAACCGCATACTTGAACGGTAAACCAAATCAGACACAGGTAGAGAACGCGCATATCTAATAATGCACTCAAGGCACCTTTCGGGCTATGACCTGCTTTGGCATCTTCTTCCAAGGCTAATTTAGCGGAAAGTGCACTTTTTTCCTCAGCTGTCAGCCACTTGGCTTTTTCAGGGCGGTCATCAAGGTAAAAGAATACCCAAATCCCGACAATAGATGCCAATAAGCCTTCTACGACAAACATTAACTGCCAGCCGTATAAACCGAAGGCAAATGAAGTTCCTTCTAACGACAGGAGTGAGCCTGATAATGGGCCACCAATGATAAATGCCAGTGGTGCACCAAATAAGAAGTAGCCTGTCACCCGTGCACGGATATTTTGTGGGAACCAGAAGGTTAAATACAAAATAACCCCCGGGAAGAAGCCCGCTTCACTGACACCAAGTAAGAAGCGTAGCACAATGAAGGTGGTTTCATCATGGGCAAACATCATGGCGGCAGAGACGAGCCCCCACGTGACCATAATGCGCGATAGCCATACTCGGGCACCAATGCGGTACAGTAGAATATTACTTGGTACCTCAAACAATGCGTAGCCGATAAAAAAGATCCCTGCACCAAATGCGTATGCAGCATCACTTAACCCAGTGGTTAACTGAAATTCTTGTTTCGCGAAACCAATATTTGAACGGTCTAAATAAGCCAATATGAACATTAATACCACCATTGGTATTATTTTTCGTATTGCTTTGCTGGTAGCCGATGATAAATGATCCGTATTGGTGGACATGGTTCACCCCAGTTTTTTGTAAGATAGTAATGTTATCTATTCATTTTTATTATGTGTTTAGCCCGCCGCTGAATAACCAGCAGAGTAGAGTATAGAGCTAATATGCTCGTCATACTTCAAGTTGCAGTGTTGTTGGCTGCATCATGAATTATTTAGAGTATAAATAAGTAATTTAAAATGAATAATTCTTGTTATTAATTTCCCTTTTTCATGTTGTTAGAAATGAAATATTGAAAAAGGGAATGATCATTATTTCACGTTAAATTTAGCTAATGCTTCAGGTTTTAACGTCGTACCTGCCCCAGGCGCGGTTGGTGTGGTATAAACACCATCAATAACTTCGACCGGGTCAACAAAGCAGTCCAGTGTCCAAGGAATGAATTCCAGTAAAGAGCAGGCTGGATGTGCCATTACCAGATGCAATTGTGCCTGCATCATATCGCCATGGTGTGGTGTCACTGGTAAATTAAAGGCCATACCTAAGTCAGCGATTTCCCATACTGCAGTTAAACCACCGCAGCGTGTGGCGTCAGGTTGTAAGTAATCAACGGCACCCGCTAAGACAAATTCCTTAAATGAATCATTGTGATAAAGTAATTCACCTAATGCGATAGGTGTATCCATATAAGCGGCAAGCTGTTTATGGCTGGCGACATCATCATGCCACAACGGCTCTTCAAACCACTTAATATTAAAATCATTTAAACGGTGGCCATATTGCTTGGCTATACTGATATCCCACTTACCATTCGCATCTACCATTAGGTCGATATCATCGCCAATTGCGTGGCGAACTGCTTCAATACGTTGTAGATCTTCGCGTGGGTCTGGTTTGCCAATCTTCATTTTTATTGCTTTGAAGCCTTCTTCGAAGATCATTTTTTTACAATCATCGACTAAGTCTTCTTGGCTACGCACTAACCAACCGCAGTCGGTGTTATAGGCGTTAACTTTATTGTGTTTTGAACCGCCAAACAGTTGCCAGAGCGGCTGATCTGCGGCTTTAGCTTTAAGATCCCAAAGGGCGATGTCGATGGCAGAAATTGCCATTTGCATCAGACCACCACGGCCAACCCAAATATTGGTTGAGCTGCGAGTGAGTTTTCGGTGCAAATAACGTACTTCTGTTGGGTCTTCGCCGAGTAACATAGGACCGAAAACATCTTCAATAATGGTGGTGATTAAGCGGTCGGTAGTGATATCGGCGTGTGTTCCGGTGTGGCCATAGCCGACTAACCCACATTCTGTTTTGATCATGACACCCGGCATTCCCCAATGGGTAATACTGTGAGTTGAGTCACCAATTAGGTCATTAGTGACAGGTACGTGCATGATAAAAGTACTAATTTCTTTTATTTTCATTATTGTTCCCAGGTGTTGTAAGGTGGTTGAATGCCAATCTAGCAGTGGGAAATGGATTAAACTGTCAAATGATTTACAGATTGTGCCTTGATGGCGCCTTTTACTGATAAATATGAGCTAGATCTCTTTATTTTGTATGATAGATCACGATGAAATATCTAAATTGGTATAACAACTTAATAAGTTAAGATAACAACCATTCGTTTTAAGTATTATTTTTCGTGATAATAATGAGAATGGGACAATAAAAATTTTTATTGGGGTATGGGGTTCAATCTAGAGTAGGTTTAGAATAATTGCGGAAACCCAGCGTTATAGCGGATGAAAAATGTCTAAACGATTACTTTTATTACTGTGTATTTTATTTACGAGCTTTCTCCCTCAATCTATGGCTTCTGAAATCGTCAATAATACCGATGATTGGCAGTTGGCAGACATCCCACCCAAGCTAGTTCAAACAAAGCAGTCTGAAATTATTTTTGCGATGATTGCTGGAGAAATGCGCGCTGTCGCAGAACTGAACGCAGAACACGGGTTTTACGCTTATTCTCCCTCAGGGGATTATTGCGCGATGCAGTTTGGCAATGACTACGCATTTGTGAAAACGATATCATTTTCTAACAAAAAGCCGCGCTATGTACCTGAAGTAGATAGGCTAAATGACTTACAAAATCCCATTTATGATTATTTAGTCACACACCAAAAAACAGCGGTATACAACTCAACTCAAAGTAATCGTAAGCAAATAGCCTCTTTATGGGAAAACCTGCGTTATCCTGTGTTAGCGCGGATGATTAAAACGGATAATACAGGTGAAAAAACGGCATGGTTAACCATTCGTCTTGGGGATAGGCTAGGCTATGTACGTCTAGATGATGTTTCATTGGATAAAGGCATTCCGATTTTAACTTATCACCATATTCTCAAAGACAGTGAAAATAAGCATTTTCGTGAAACGTCCACCACAACATCGGTGGAAGCATTTCGCGAACAAATGAATTATTTAGAACAAGCGGGCTACCAAACGCTTTCGCTTGCCGATGTGGAAGACTATTTAAATAAATCTGCAAATCTACCGGGTAAGGCTGTTGTGTTGACATTTGACGACGGTTTAAAGTCGGTTTATCGCTATGCATTACCGATTTTAAGGCATAATCGCCAGCAAGCGACGCTGTTTATTATTTCTTCACGGATTAAAACACAGCCACAAAAATGGTCAGCGGATGGCTTACAATTTATGAGTAAGCAAGAAATCAAAGATAGCCGAGATGTTTTTAACATCCAATCTCATACTCACTTTTTGCATCGTTTAGATAGCCATAACTCACCAATTTTATTTAGCCGGAAAGAACATACAATTATGTTGGACTTTAAACGGTCGATGAAAATTTTGAGTCGCTTCGAACCGGAACAACGCTATTTAGCCTATCCTTTTGGTGGGTATAACTCCGCAGCAATGGACGCGGGGAAAAAAGCTGGCTTACATTTAGCACTGACAACCATTCAAGGAAAAGTCAAACTGGGGGATAACCCATTTGCCCTCAAACGTTTGTATGCTTTTCGGACTGACCCATTAGAGAAATTTGCTCAGATGGTTGGAAATAGTGAAAAAAGCGTCATAAATCAAAATATTATTATCGATAGATAATCAATATAGCGAAGTAAGCACTGGGGTGTTTGGCTCAGTGCTCTTCCGCTTGCTTGCCCGTTCCCATTTCTTTTAAAAACTTCTGTTGGTAAATAAACAATTCTTTCGCACTAATACAATGGTAATCCATCGAAAACTGCTTGGCAGTTTGCTCAATGATTTTAGCAAGGGCAGGGTAATGGCGGTGGTTCCAATTGGGAAATAAATGGTGTGTAAGATGTAAGTTTAATCCACCTAACCAATAAGTTAACCAACGAGGTGTAGTTTGCCAATCATAAGTGGTTGAAAAAGTGTGAGTATAAAAACCATGCGGCATATTGCCTTCTTTGGGGGGCGTATAAAAAGTCGCTTTCGCCCAATGGGTGCCAAGTATCAATACAACAAATATAAGAGAGGCTAACATTTGGCTAAATAAGTAAGTGAGTAGCAAGGTCGCTAAACTGATATCAGTGATAACAAAAGCGGGTATGACTATCGCCACAATCAAATGCAGTAACTTAGCCAATAAAAATGCTCCAATACCACGACGGCCTTGATGGCGCATATGAGGGGCGACACGCGTCAAATGAAATCTATCCATCCAATCAAAGAACCAAATCAGTGCAGGGAAAGTCATTGCGGCAATTAATGGCCAATACAGATGCTGAGCTCGCATAAACGGGTACCAGCGCTGATAAGGCGTTTGCCGTAAGACAAAATTTTCTTCGATATCTAAATCATAATGGCGAATATTGGTGTGAGCATGGTGAAAAATAATATGCCTGACACGCCAGCATTCAGGATCTAGCCCCAACGGAATAGTAACCCAAAAATTGAGCCAATAGTTGGCTTTGGCCTGCTTGAAAATTGCATTATGGGAAGCATCGTGAACGAGATTAATGGCTAATAATAATGCGAAACAGATAAACAGAGGGTAAAAAATAAAAAATGCCCAAGACGTATTAGCGCATAATGCTATGCCGTAACTGCCTAGGCAGCACAAGATTAAAACTAGACTTTTTAAATAAAAACGTAAGTCAGCGAACCGATGATCAGTACGCTGTTGTAAATAGTGTTTAGCGGCCATGTTCAACGCTTTTTGGAACGCTTGATCATGGCGGTGTTGGTAGCCTAGTGGCCTTAGCGGTTCAGGAAACATCGCGCACCTGTATGGGTTTTCGGCCGATACCAAGTAACATTAATAAACTATGCAGCCATAGTGCACTGGTAAAAATAACCCAAAATGGAGTTGTCCATTGCCAAATAAATAAAATACAAATTAATAGCAAACAAGCGATGAAAAACCAGCTCATCAAGCCAATTTTACGGCCATCTGAAATACCCGATAGAGCTACGGTACCCAAGGCTAATAAGATAAATAAAGTCACTTGTTGCTGGGTCGTACCTTGATAACCATAGCCATAAATATAGACGTAACCAATAACAAGGCTAAATAGGAGAAGTGTTCCCATTACTAATGCAATTTGGTTCACGCGAAATAATGGTGCGGGTTTTGCTTTGGGTTGTCCGCGGCGTTTAATGATACGCCAAAAAGGTAAGTTGCTATCAATAAACGGGTTTTCAGAAGCGGGAGCGCCTTTGATACCAAAATGGTGTTCAGTTTCAGGTAACTTGGAAAATGTGCCAAACAGTTTGTCCCAAAAAATAAAACTGCCCCCGAAATTACGATTGGAATAATGCCCTTCTTTCACATGGTGAACTCGGTGGTGCTGTGGCGTTACCATGAATTTCTCCAACCAACCCAAACGCGGGATCAGCGCACTGTGGTTAAAGAATTGAATGGTATAGTGCAATATTGAAACGGTGATAAACACCTCTAAGGGGATCCCCATTAGCGCCAGTAACATAAAGAATGGGATTGATGTTAGTGATGAATACCAAGAATTACGCACACCTAATGATAGGTTGTAGTGCTCCCCTTGGTGATGAACCACATGAACGGCCCATAAAACACGGTAGGTATGGTGCAAGCGGTGTAACCAGTAAAAACCAAAGTCCCAAGCAAAAATCGCAAACACCCATACCAGTGCGGTTGGCCAGTTTTCAACGAGGTTGAATGAGTAGTGGGTCACGACAAAGCCGTAACAAAAAATTTCTAACCCTCTAAATAACCACAACATAATATGGCCAGAGTTCAGGTTGAACACCAATTCTTGCCAGCTAACGGTTCCTTTTTGTGTTTTGGCGATCACTAAACCTTCTGCGACCACGACCGCTAACATGAAAACAATCGGAAAGGTTAATTCATTCATCAGTGTTTCTCTTTAAGGCAAATTTCGCTGTGTGAACAATCAGTAATGCACCACAAGCGGTGAGTGCACCAGTAACCATATCAATAAATAAATGGCGCTTTAGCACCAATACCGAGGCACAAATAGCAATCGCCCAAATAACGGCTAAAACCGTGCGAAATTTTTGTTGTGTTGACCATAATGCATTGAGCACGATGAGAGTCAATGAGACATGTAGAGAAGGTAATAAATTTTGTGGGCTATCAATATTAATTAAAGCAGACAAAGCCTGCCCAGATAAGGCTAATAAATCGTAGTCGTAGTACAGCATAGTCGTGGGGTAGCATAAATAGACCGCCCCAGAAACCAGTGCACAGAGCTGCATGGCATACATGAGTGAGCGAGCTTTTCTTAGAGGGCTGAGAAAATACCCAAGTGGGATAAACAGAAAAAAGGAGAGATAAAGCCAGATGGCATCGGGTGAAAATGGGACGGCATTATCCAGCTCACTGGGTGATAAAACATAAGCTTGCCCAGTCACTTGCCCGGTATATTGATAAACAATGCCAACAGTCCCCCAACCGAGTAGGCAATAGATAAAGCGAGTGAATAATTCCCTGATATTCATTTCGCTTCCTTACGGGTTATACGTCGCTTTTTAACAGAGAGTGTTTGTGGAATAGCGGCAGTGGATAATTGCCAATCTAATTGAGAAATATCAACATGTTGGTTTGCAAAATAGCGTGTTAGCTGTTGCTGGCAGAGGGATAGCTCTGTAAGAGAACATTCAGCCTGTAAATATAAAGAGTTGCCCTGCTGGGTTAAGCGGAAGTCAGCAGTAACAGGCAAGTGATTCACAATGACCCGCGCACAGGGATCTGCAAAAATAGTCACCATGTTTCCTTTATAGCCCGGAAGTTGAAGTAAATCATCACAGCGACCCTCAATACGTTCAATCGCCATTTCAGGAGAACCACAAGGGCAAGCATCTTTTTTCACCACTAAAACATCATCGAGTTGATAGCGTACGATAGGCTGTGTTTTACGCGTAAAGTCCGTGATAATGGGTGAAAAACGGTCATTATCAAGCCAATTAGGCTCAATATGTACAAAAGCTTCATTTAAATGCATAGTGCCATGAGAACAAGTACAGCCTAAAAAACCTTCCGTTGCTTGGTAAACTTCCCCTACATGGGGAAAACAACCCTGTAATTTTTGTTTGTCATGAGGTTCTAGTACTTCAGCGACGGAAATTACTTTTTGTACATTTAATTGAATTTTCTGCTGGTTGATGGCGTCAGCAATCGCACATAACACTTGGGCTGGCGCAACGATAATCGAAGGCTGATATTGTTCAAGAGCGCTGAGTTGCAGGTCAAAATCCGCGAAAAGGTCATAAAAACGCAGTGAAATCCAACGGTTATTGACACTTTCATACAGGTTATTATTGGCGCGTAAAAACAGGGCAACACGCTCACCATTAAACAGGCCTTGGGGTAACATTTTAGCTAACATACTGCCAGACCAGACATTTTGCTCTTCTGGGCTGACAACGAAAAGGCCTCGACGACCTGAAGTTCCAGAGGATAACCCGACACTGTAGCGCCCCACTTTAGGGGCAAAATCCCGAGATTGCTCACTTTTTTGCGCACATTCTAGAAGTGTTTGGCTTAACAGCCCGGCGGTATTCATCTCATCAAAATTATCCATCATGATTTGTTTATTTATTATGGGGAAATTAGATAATGGCTGATTGATATATCGCTGAAAATAGGGGCTTTTCGCTAATACTTTGCGTTTAAAATGCGCTAAACGTTTTTGTTGATAAGCTTCCAGTTCGCTACGGTTACGAAACGTCAAATGGCGAGCTCGCCAGTAATGCCAAAGCATCGAAAGGATCACAATAAATCCCCTTCGTGGCACAGTTGGATAACCACATTGCGCTTATCAATTTCATGTAATTTATTTAGTGTTTCATAATAAGCCTGCTTATCATCCATAATGATATTAGCAATTGCCATGGGGCCACGCAATTCGCGGTAATTAGTGGGAGACCATGCTGCGTCACCTGCGAGCAATATCCAGCCTGAGTTAGTTAGTACACACAAACCAATATGCCCAGCGGCATGCCCAGGGAGCGGCACAATCAATAATGTCTTCTGCTGATTAACTGCATAGCCTTCGCCTAAAATTTGCAATTCATTTGGTAACGCCACTTTAGGGAAACCTTCATAAAATACAGTGCGTTGTTCGAAGTCATCTGGTAATAGCCCACTGACAAAGGCATTTTTCAATGCAGCAAATCCAGTTAAAGGGCGTGTTTTAGCCCAGCCATCTCCTGAACAAATAATGGGAATACTAGGGAAGTCACGTAGCCCCGCGATATGGTCACCATGGAAATGAGATAAAATCACACCATTGATATCATTAGGTTTTAAGCCATCACTAGCCAATTGATTGACAAGGGCATCTTTGCTTTCGAAATACACTGGAGTGACTGCTCGATATAGCCGCATAATGCCATGGCGCGTATGATCATAAAAATGAGTGGCATAACCAGTATCAAACAGCCAACGCTGGTGTTCATCTTCTATCAACCATGCCCTTGCTGGAAATTTACAAGATTTAAAACTGGCGCCTTTTAACGCGACACAGCCTGGATGTGTGCAATAACCCACTTCATATTGATGAATAGTTAGCATGGGTTCTCCTGTTTTTTCAGCCATTTTGCGGTCAAATGAACGCCTTGTTGCATGCTATATAAAGGATAGTAACCCAGCTCTTGCTGTGCCTTTTGGTTATCTAATGTCATGGTGAAATAGGCTGCACCGAGGCTATAGCGTGTGAGTAATGGCTCTTTTCCCGTTAAACGGCCAATGACTTCTAATAGACTGGCAATAGCATACAGCAAAGGGTAAGGGGCTGAACGAATTTCGCATTCTAAGTTAAGTTCGTTAAATAATTGATTTAATGTCAGTTTTAGTGCTTGTGGTTGTTGGTTGGTAATGTTGTAAATGGCTCCATTAGGGAGTGTTTCTTTAAAAGTCGCCAGTTGCATGCTGTGAACCACATTTCCCACGTAGGTGAGGTCAAAATGGTTATTTCCCCCATTAGGTAACACCAGTTTTCCCTTGCGTGATTTTATTTGGGCAAGCAAACGCGGTAGCAAAACACGATCATGAGGACCAAATAAGCCACGAGGGCGTAAAATAGTATAACGAGTTGCCGGAAATTGACTAACGCATTGCTCGATCATGGTTTCGGCTAAATACTTTGTTCTGGCATATTGGTTAGCGAAATGTTTATTAACCGTGGACTCATGAATATTTTGCTGGTGGGTAAAATTAAAATAAATGGCAGGGGTGGAAATATGGACAAAGCGTGAGATTTTTGCTTCCCCTGCTGCGATAGCCAATATTTGAGTGGCGTGAACATTTATTTTTTCAAAATCTTGGCGTTTTCCCCAAGGCGAAGAAAGGGCGGCGCAATGCCAAATAGCGTCACAACCTGCCATGAGTATTTTCGCTTCTTCAACGGTGAGTTCGGCTAATTCAACTGCAATAAATGTTGCTCCTAATTGGCTTAGCTGTTCTCCTGCTTGTTGGTTTCGCCCACAAGCGACTACATCAATGTCTCTTTGAAGTAAGTACTCACTAGCATTGCGTCCCAGACCACTTGTTGCGCCTGTTACCAATATTTTCATGGCACTAATACCATGGCACACAGCGCTAGCCCAGCAGCAGTGCCGATTAACATGGCACTGGGTTTTTCATAGAAACGCCCTGTAATAATGGCTTCATGTAATGCAGAAGGGATGGAGGCCGCAACCTGATTCCCTCGATGTTTATAGATATCGACTAATTGTTCCGTTGTTACCCCGACACGTTGGCGCATATGCTCTAAAGAAAGGTGACTCGCTTGGTGTGGGATCACGGTACCAATTTGCTTGAGCTGTAAACCCGATTCATTGAAAACCTGTTGCATAAAATCTTCAATCAAAGAAGACGCGAGGCGAAACAATTTTTTCCCTTGCATGTGGAACAGAAAGTCATCATCGGTCATACCCGAGCGTGGGTTGCATCTTGTGCCACCTGCGCGAATTTCACAAAAATCAATGCCTGCAGTATGCGTGGTGTGGGTGTAAGAAATAATTCCGCTATTTCCATCTCCTTTTTCCACGACAACACAAGCAGCACCGTCCCCAAAAATCAGCGATGACTCTTTATCCCGCCAGTCAATACCGCGCGAGGCGATATCCGCAGAAACAATCACAATGCGTTGATAAGCGCTGGTGGCTAATAGCCCTGCTGCAATCTGTAACGCAGTGATAAAGCTGATACAACTTGAATTGACATCAAAGCAGGCAATTCCTTGGTTTAAATTCGATTGCTCAAGGATATGCGCTGCTGAACACGGAAGCGCTTGCACTGGGATAGCGGAGGCATTAATCAACATATCAATACTGCTTGGCGGGATATGGTTCGCCTGCAATGTATTTTGAATCGCCTGGGCGGCTAAAAGTGCTTGTGAATCAGTATGACTTGCATGGAAGCGATATTCGATGCCTGAATGCTTTTCGACAAACCCTTTTGGTTTATTTAACTTTTCATCCAACATGGACGAGAGAATTTTATGCTCAGGAAGTGCTACACCAGAAGCGATAATTTTCAGGGGAGTTATTGACTGGTTACCAGACATATCAATATGTGCCTATCTGACGATGATAATGATAATAAATATCAGAGTTCAAATGTTTAATATATAGGAATTACGGAGTTATTCTGATTCACTCTCTCTTGAGAATGCTCCATAAACTTCATTAATTAAATCATGGATGGTGTTTTGCCATAATTTAGGTAATGAAGCCTGCCATACTACATCAATCTGCCATTGGGCTTGTTCACAATGTTGAATCGGAATAAAGCGAGTGTCTTTTGAGCTAATATTCTTTGCACTATAGGGCAAGAGGCTTACACCAACCTCAGCGGCGACGAGGGCAATTAATGTTTGAATATCATTTGCTTCCTGAGAGGGGGTAATTGATAAGCTTTCATATTTTAGGTAATGCCGAATTTGTTGGTGAAGCTTTGAGCCACGTTCTGCACGAAGCAATAATAAAGGAAAATGAGTTAGATATTCCTTAACTGATAATCGAGACGCCGATTTTTGTGCAACGGCTAAAGCCAGTACTTCAAATTTTAATGCTTTGCTCATTAAGCTATCAGTGCTTTTAAATGCAAATTGGCGAGTAAAAGCAATATGCAATTCATGAGTTTGTAGCTGTTTCTCCATTTCGTGAGAAGGCATGTCATCCAGCTGAATCGGAATCTCAGGGAGTTTTTCACGCAGCCGTGCAACAAAAAAGGATGCTTCGTGAAATGTTGATATGCCAAATCCGACAGTTAGTTTTACAGGGGGGTGTTCTCGAAGTATTGCGGATTGACGTAAAAGCTCAGTTGTGTGAGTAAGCACTTGCTGTGCATAGGGAAATAGTATTTTACCGTGTGGAGTCAATACAGCGCCATGACGTCCACGCTCAAACAGAGTCATCTCTAATTGTTTTTCAAGTAATTGAATTTGTTTCGTTAAGGCTGGCTGGCTAATATATAAACGTGATGAAGCTTCGCGATAATTTTTTGTTTCTGCAAGAATGATAAATGCGCGGAGTAGTCGAGTATCCATGATGGTTAGCCAGTTCCTAATAGTAGAAGACGCCATAGTATTTCTATTATGAATGTTATGGCGTGTCATTGACTTTAGCTATTATGGCTTTTCCTGATGATAAGGGAAATTTTGCTCCGCAAAGCGAACACTTCGAATATCGGTTTCATAGCCCAGCGTTTCAGTGATGATCCGGTAGAGCTCAGGTCGCCTTCCGGTTAACCAACGTCGACCATTTGAAGTAGGCAGCAAATCTAATTCAAGGTCAGCGACGACCATATCATCATCTATTGCCTCGCTTTCTTTTATTATTCGGCCATAAGGGTCTATTATCATGGCATTTCCTGTTCGAATTTCATCATCATCTAAGCCAACGCCATTACTAAACAGATAAAAAACGCCATTATCGTGAGCTCTTGAAGGTAACCAACGCATTAACCATCCTCGCCCGTTTTCCCCTTGGCATGCCTTCAATAGTGCTTGGGGGTTCTGTTTTCTATTTTCCCAGAGACTAAGGTCGAGTGGTTTCATACCATGAGGACTACTTGAATGTGTTCCACCCGTTTGGTGAGGAGCAAGAATAATATCTGCACCAAGTAGCGCGTTTATGCGTGGGTTTTCAATTAAGTTATTATCCCAACAAATTAAAATACCAACTTTTACCCCCCATGGTGTATCGAATACCGTGTAACTATCTCCACTATGAATGGTTGGGTGCTCAAACGCATGCAATTTACGGTGAGTATGGTATTGCCCATCTGGCATGCAAGCAACCCAAGTATTGTAGCATTTGCCATCTAACCCTTTTTCAATCAACCCAACACCAATAATCATGTCTAATCCAATCGCACGCTGGCGGATCAATGCTAATGACGGACTATCGTGCAAGGTTTCACTCAATGCATAAACGGCGTCATCTGGTAGCTTCGGCACGTGCCAATAACCGGTGATACACATTTCAGGTAACACCAGTATTTTCACTTTTTGTTGTGCAGCTTGAGTAATAAAGTCATGGATGCGTTCTAAATTATAGATTTTATCGCTAGGGCGGTGTTGGAACTGTACAGTTGCAACACGAAGCTGTGATTGTGCTGGCATCATTTTGATCTCCTTGGTTTAAGGAGATCAAACCATGTTGTTCAGACAAAAAATAATGAGTTATTTTCTTATTCAATAACGGTTAGTTATTGAATAAAGCTTTTAGGATACTTAAAAATAGTTTTTTTATACGTAAATTAACGTAAAAAGATGGATTTGCATTATATTATATAAAATAAAACCTCACATTAAGTGTGATACTCTTATATTATCTATCTTTATTTAAAGAACGTTTGGTCAATTATTCCTCAAAAAATGCTCTTATTTAGTGAATTAGGTATGCAAGTGGTCTTTATTCTTGAAATTAAAAGCATAAGTTTAACATAAGCTATATGAGCAAAATGCAATATTCATATGCCTCTTCCTTGTCGTTTTGACTATTTTTCTGGGGAAGGACGAGGTAAAACACTTGTTTTACTCATTTTATTATGCTTAAAGCTATAATTATTATGTTTTATTTTTGTTATATTCCGTTTTTATCCTGTAAATCTGCAATATACTTTTGTGATTTGTTACAATTAGAAATAAATATAAAATATTGTTATTTAAGGGTTATTTTTGTTGCGGGCTGTTGGTTTTTACCCTAAATGTGAGTTATTGAAGGCTATCAATATTGGCATTACTCTTATTACGGATAACTTATTTTACTTATGAGTAGATAGTGACCATTTAGAAAAAATTACCATTTTTTATATTCTGAACTCTTATTGTGAGTAAGCAAAAACATCTATTAATTTAATTAAAATAAATGATAAAAATAAAAAAACCATTAACAGTTGTTTTTTTGAAGTAAACATTAAAAATGTAAAAAATAAATTAATATATAAAAATAAATATATAAAAATACTTAGTAATCAATGAATACCATATTGAATTTATGATAAATATCTTAACTATATTATAAATTAAAACCTCTTCATGTTTTTGTCTATTACCATTGTTAATGGTAATAAATTATTTTTCTTTAAAATCAATTTGTTATGTTATATTTTTTCATTTTTACTAAAATAGTAACTAATATGAATAATGTGTTTTTTATCCTATAAGATAATTAAAACTAAAATAATGAAGTATTGATAGGTTTCAATGGCTTTAATTTATTCGATTGATCGTTACAAACAGTTTTACTTTTATATATTGAAAACTATAATTAACTCAAATTTCGTGTTTTAATTGGTTTGTTCTACTTTGATTTGGTTATATAAGCAGTGCTGTTTATTATGTTAAAGGTTTTGATCTGTAATATAATTTAGCCATTTAATATTTTAGGTTATTTTGGGCTATTGTTGATGATAAATGTAAATCGGATTGTAGGCAGAGAGATTAGAAAAAGAAGAAAGCATTTAGGGCTTTCTGGTATTGAATTAGCGAATCTTGTTGGTGTAAGTCAGCAACAAATTTCACGCTATGAAAGAGGTGAGTGCAATATCAATATTGAAAACTTGCACGTGCTTGCTAATGCGTTAGAAACTGAAATGATTTGTTTTTTTATCGATGATGTTTTTATCAATAAAGAAAATAATTAATTTAAAATATTAGGAATAATCCAATTATAAATAGAAATTAATAAGATAATTATAAATAATATTCATTTAAATTAATTAAGTATATTAAATTAATAAAGTTATAGTGTTTTTACTTTCTTTGGTAAAAACCTATTTTTATGTTTTTTTTTACCATTACATATTCCAGCAAATAAATATCAACTTAATAATTTATTGATTATTAGGTGATTGTTACGTATGTCGTCTTTTTATAGGAAAATATAAATGAAATTAACTAAAATTGCATTAGCTACAATTATCGCTTCTTCATTTGGTATTGCAAATGCAGCACCTGTAGATCAAGGAAGTGGTATCATCAATTTTACTGGTAAAGTTATTAATGCGCCTTGCTCAATCCCAGGTGACGGTACAATTAACGTTGACCTTGGCCAAGTTGCAAATAAAGTATTGGAAACTGGTAACAAATATAGCCAAAGTGTTCAATATAATATCCAGTTGGAAAACTGTGATTTAGGTGAAGTTAAAGATGCTAGCGATGTAGTTGTCTTCCCTGCTGTTAGTAAAGTTAAAGTAACTTTCACGGGTACTCCAGATACCACAGCTAAAGAATTACTGGCAAACACAGGTACTTCTAAAGGTGTTGGTGTGCGTTTAATCAACGCAGATGGCGCAACAATGAAAGTTGGTGACACCAGTGTTGAACTGCCATTAGCTGATGGTCCAAATAAATTAGCATTCAGCGCACGTGTTGAAGCAAATGGTAGCAAGGTTGAAACTGGTAGCATCATTTCTCAAGCAACTTACGCTTTAAACTACCTGTAATTTTTTATTTAAGGTAACAGGCATATATTTTATTTGCCTGTTATCTTCCTTTCTTGGTTTTTATTTTTTGACAGGGAACATCATGTCTCTATTGCCTCAGTTTAAAATAAATAAAATATTATTTTCGATTGCTTTGGCATTTTCCGTTTCGGGAATATCAAATGCAGTAGAATTTAATATGAATATTATTGACGCTAAGGATAGAGATAATATCGATTTGAGTCAATTTTCAAACCCTGACTTTATTCCCGCAGGTGAATACTTAACGGATATTACATTAAATGGTAGGAAATTATCAGGGCAGTATTTAATTAAGTTCATTGAAGAGAGTAAAGATACTTCAACACTCTGTGTTACACCAGAGATGGTAAATATTTTTGCATTAAAAAAGAAGATAAAGGAAGAACTTCTGCAAAATAATAATGGCCAGTGTGTTGAACTATCTAAAAATTTAGATATTAATTATCGCTTTGACAAAGCGAATCAGAATATCTTATTTTCTATTCCTCAAGCTTGGCTTGAATATGATGATCCATACTGGGTTCCACCTTCCCAATGGGAAAATGGGATTGCGGGGGCATTTCTCGACTATAACCTATTTGCCAATTACTCTGCGCCTAAAAATAACAGCGAAACATTCAGTGGTAGTAGTAACGGTACCGCTGGCGTTAACTTAGGCGCTTGGCGTTTCCGTGCAGACTATCAATATCAATATAATCGTTCTCAAGGTAAAACGAATGAGCGGTTTGATTGGACTCAGTTGTATGCTTTTCGTGCTTTACCTCAAATGGGTGCAAAGGTTTTACTTGGTGAGTCTTATTTGAAGACTGACTTATTTGATAGTTTTCGCTTTATAGGAGCGTCTATTTTTAGTGATAATCGGATGCTTCCGCCTTCACTACGTGGTTATGCGCCTCAGGTTACGGGTATCGCTAAAACAAATGCGATGGTAATTATTTCACAGAATGGGCGTGTGATTAAGCAAGTTAAAGTCGCTCCAGGGCCATTTAATGTTCAAGATATTACTGAAGCGGTACAAGGTACTTTAGATGTCACTATTGAGGAAGAAGACGGTTCAAAAACCACTTATCAAGTGACAGCAGCATCGTTGCCGTTTTTAACTCGTCAGGGGCAGCTGCTTTATAAATTTACCATGGGACAATCTGACCCATTTGGTCGCTCACAGAAAGTCGATCCTAAATTTATTGTTGGGGAAGTCTCCTATGGTTTATTTGGTAACACATCAATCTTCGGCGGGTTAATTGCAACGGTCGATAATAACAATTATCAAGCGATGAACTTGGGAATAGGGCAAAACATGAATATGTTTGGTGCTATTTCCCTCGATATTACTCGTACCCATGCAAATTTAGATAATTTTGGCTCTTATTCAGGTAACAGCTACCGTTTAAATTATTCTAAACGTTTTGAATCTACCAATTCGCAGGTGACATTTGCAGGCTATAAGTTTTCTGAAAAAGAATTCTTAACAATGCCTCAATACATTGATGCAGCTAATGGTGTGCTTGATTTTAGGCGTGACAAAAACGTCTATACTGCGTCTTTTAATCAATATATTAGCCCATTGGATTTAACGGTTTATTTTAATGCCTCTCATCGTCAATTTTGGAATAGCGAATCGACAACAAACTTTGGGATGAGCTTTAGTAAGTTATTCAGTATTGGGCAAATTAAAAATATTTCCGGCACATTATCTCTTAATAAAATTAAATATGAAGAGACAGATGATAATCAAATTTATCTGTCTTTCTCCGTGCCACTCGAAAACGGGGCTTCAGTGAGTTATGACGCTCAATATGCAGACAATGACCATAGCTTTGGCCAGTCAGTCGGTTATTACAGTGCAAATGATAATAATAACTACTGGAGTATGCGTGTGGGCGGTGACCAGCACAAACTTGGGCGTGCAGAGCCTAATATCAGTGGTAGTTATCAATATTCATCGCCTTATGGCGTGTTAAATGTTAATGCGACAGAAAATGTGAATTCATATCGCGCTGTCGGCGGTAGTTGGTATGGCTCTATGACAGCAACGAAATACGGTGCAGCCATGCACCGTAACGGGACTAACAATGAACCTCGGGTGATGATTGATAGTGATAATGTCGCTGGAATTTCTATTGATAATGGAGAATCTATCACTAACCGATTTGGGATCGGTGTGGCGACAAGCTTAAATAGTTTTTCTAATTCAGATGTTTACATTGATATGAATACATTACCTGATGATGTGGATGTCAATGACAACATTATTGGTAAAACATTGACTGAGGGTTCAATTGGTTATCAGAGAATAAAAGCGAACCAAGGAAAACGTATTCTAGCAATTATCCGTTTGAATAATGGAAATTATCCACCGCTTGGTACCAGTGTGATTGAAGTAGGCACAGGAAGAGAAGTCGGAATTATTGCAGATAGTGGCGTTGCTTATTTAACGGGTGTGGTTCCAGAAGAAAGCTACATAGTGAAATGGGCCGCTGGCGCAAACCAATGTAGTTTGAATTTACCTAATATTGCCGAAAAAAATCAGGGTAAAGTCCTGATCCCTTGCCAATAAAGGAATGATGTATGAGTAAAAAGTATGTAGTAGCTTTAGGATTTTCATTAGTTTTTGTCGGCATGCAAGTTGCGTCTGCTGCAATTAATATTGACCGTACACGGATTATTTTTCCAGGCAAAGATAAATCAATGAGTTTGGTTATTAATAACCAAAGTAAAACAATGCCCTACTTAGCTCAATCTTGGATGGAAGACGAAAAGGGGAATAAGATTTCTGAACCTTTTACAGTTTTACCTCCAATGCAACGTGTCGAACCGAATGCTAAAAACCAGATAAAAATTATTAAAACGGAAGGAATTGATGCTCTTCCACAAGATAGAGAATCGCTGTTCTATTTAAATGTGCGCGAAATTCCCCCTGTTGCAGATAAAGAAAATGTTGTTCAGATTGCGATTCAAAGCCGTCTAAAAATGTTTTATCGACCACATCAAATCGAAAATAATAGCGACAAAGTATGGGCTAAAGAGCTGAAATATACGCATACAGGTGGGCAATTATTAATTGAAAATCCAACTAAATATTACGTGACTCTTGGTTACCTCAGTAATACCAACCAGAAAAACTTTCCTGGTTTTGAAAGTGTCATGATAGCCCCGCTTTCTAAAGAAAGTGTCCCTGTGCCATCAAGTAGTTTTAATCAGCTATATACCGGGTATATGGATGATTACGGTGGTATGAAAATGTTGACTTACCAATGCACTGCATCAACCTGCCAGTTGTCAAAAGAGAGCCAATAGGATTTTAGATATGAGAAATTGCTACTTTTCAATATGTCTTTTTATGCTATCGCTATGCACCAGCCAAGCTTATGCAGATAGTAGCATGATGAGAGGTGATCTTAATTTTACGGGAAATGTGGTGGCATTACCTTGTAAGATTTCATTTTACTCGATAGATCAAAATATTGAATTAGGGCCAATATCTCTGAATTACTTTAATGAAATTGGGGACAGAAGCCCTAAGCATGAAATCAAATTGAAATTTGATGACTGCATTTTTCCAAAACGTGATCGCGATGATAGAGATCCGGTTGTCCGGATCATGTTTATTTCAGAGCCAACTGAAAGTACAGACCGCAATTTATTTGGTGGTAAAACCATTCTAAATGGCTATGGCATTCGTTTAATGGATAAAGATGGCAATATTGTTCCTAATGGAGAATACCGCAGTTATCCCATCTATTTTGATGATAACCAGCAAATTACGATTTATTCCATGCTAGAGAGTTATCTGCCAAGAAATGAATTAACAGTGGGTAATATTAAAACGCAAATTACCTTAAATATTACTTACATATAAGGTGTATAAATCATGATACACACGTTTATTCAAAAATATGGTTTTTATATTTTATTTCTGTTCGTTTTTATTAGCCCAAAAACATTTGCTTTAGATTGTGTTGAAGCTGGGACAGGAGTCGTCATTAAACCTGCGGTACCTGTTGGGCAATTAGCGATTCCTTCAGATACACCTGCGGGAACAATTATTTGGCAATCTGACCCATTAACCGTCACCGTTTATTGCGATAACGTACTTGGTAACATGGTTGACGTTGTTCATATGTATTTTAACCCGACATCACAAAAATTAGGGACAGGGTTACTACTTGGTGCCAACTATCAAGGTGAGCAGTTGGAGCATGATAAACAAAAAGTCAGCTTGGGAACACCGCCAATCAGTGGTAAGCAAAGCGTCACTGTGACTGTCACATTTACTTTATATATTAAGGTAACAGGTACGGTCCCGCCATCAGGGAACTATGAAGGTGATAACCAATTTACCGTTTTTCAATTCGATGGAAGCGGGGGGATCAATACAACACCGGGAGCGAAAAACTTACGCTACTCAATATCTGGGTTACGGGGGATCCGTTTCTTAAAATGCGGTGCGGATATTAAAGTTTTCCCAGAATCACAACAAATTGATTTTGGCCAGTTAATGATCACAGAATTGAATCAAGGGAAAGAATTTAAAAAGGATTTTCAAGTTCAAGCAGTGAAAAGAGGCTGTCTTGATAACTTCTCGATGAATATCAATTTTGAAACAACCGATCCATTAAATGGCGAATATGCGATTGATTTGAAAAACGGAACCAATTTGACAATTATGGATGATAAAAGTAATCAGATAAAATTTAATTACTTCCAATTTTTCGGCAGCTTACCGCAAGGAAGTACATCAGTAACGCGTGATTATAGTGCAACTATTAAAAAGGCGGGAACGGTGAAAACAGGAGGATTTAACGCCTCAACCATTGTTCGAATTAACTACTATTGATGTTAGTGATGAATTGATGTAAATGATAATAAAAGAGCGGGTTTTTGGCCTGCTCTTTTACTGTGTAACTGTATGGCTATGTAACATAGTCATACAGGCTAACGAAAGTTAGCGCATTCCATTGCGCTAGAGTGGCAAATATTATTTAACACATTTACTGCAAGTCTCATTTTGGACTTGCTCAAAGAAGTTATTGCCCTTGTCATCAACGAGAATGAATGCCGGCAGCCCTTCAACTTCCATTTTCCAAATCGCTTCCATGCCTAATTCTGGGTACTCAAGGCAATTTAAGCTTTTCACATATTCTTGCGCCAGTATTGCTGCTGAGCCACCGATACTACCTAAGTAGAAACCGCCATGTTTTTTACATGCATCGGTTACCGCTTGAGTTCGGTTGCCTTTCGCCAACATTATCATGCTACCACCGTGGGATTGGAACAGGTCAACATAGGGGTCCATTCGGTTACCCGTTGTTGGGCCTAAAGAACCTGAAACCATATCTTCTGGTTTTTTGGCTGGTCCTGCGTAATAGACCATGTGGTCTTTAAAGTATTGTGGTAATTCTTCGCCGCTATCTAAACGTTCTTTAAGCTTGGTATGGGCAATATCTCGAGCAATAATAAGGGGTCCACTGAGGGAAACACGGGTCGATACAGGGTGTTTACTTAGCTCAGCCAAAATATCTTTCATTGGACGGTTGAGGTCGATATGCACCACTTTTCCTTCAGCTTGGTGACGCATAGATTCAGGAATGTATTGGGCTGGGTTATGCTCCATTTTTTCAAGCCATAAACCGCTTTTGGTGATTTTAGCCTTAATATTTCGGTCAGCCGAGCAAGAAATGGCTAAACCGATTGGGCAAGAGGCGCCATGACGAGGTAAACGAATAACACGCACATCGTGAGCAAAATATTTACCACCAAATTGGGCGCCAAAGCCAAGATGACGTGACGCTTCTAATAACTCATTTTCTAGCTCAATATCACGGAAAGCGCGGCCATATTCATTACCCGTGGTTGGCAGGTTATCGTAGTATTTTGCAGAGGCAAGTTTGGCTGTTTTCAGTGTTGTTTCAGCAGAGGTGCCACCGATAACAAAGGCAATGTGATAAGGTGGGCAAGCTGTTGTTCCTAAATTTCTCATTTTTTCAATTAAGAAATTTTTTAACTTAGCAGGCGTTAATGTTGCTTTTGTTTCTTGGTAAAGCGCTGATTTATTTGCAGAACCGCCGCCTTTATTGACAAACAGGAAGTGATATTCATCACCTGTAGTCGCAAAAATGTCAAACTGTGCTGGCAGG
This sequence comes from Providencia sp. PROV130, assembly GCF_028482225.1. Lineage (NCBI taxonomy): Bacteria > Pseudomonadati > Pseudomonadota > Gammaproteobacteria > Enterobacterales > Morganellaceae > Providencia > Providencia sp. PROV130. The sequence continues at coordinate 67,745 of NZ_JAMPQC010000007.1, forward strand.
TTTGTACCTGTATTGACTTCATTAAACATATCTAGTGGTGCATTTTGCGAAAAACGCAGGTTTTCGTGTTGGAAGACGTTATAAATCCCTCGTGACAGGTACTCTTTGTCATCACAGTCTGTCCAAACTTGTTGGCCTTTTTTCCCAACAACCGCAACAGTGCCGGTATCTTGGCAGTTTGGCAAAATACCTTTTGCAGAAATTTCAGCGTTGCGAAGTAATTGCAGTGCCACATATTTGTCGTTTTCGCTGGCTTCTGGGTCTTGTAAGATAGCCGCGACTTGTTTCTGGTGCGCAGCCCTTAAAAAAAACTGGGATTCATAAATTGCGTGTTCTGCAAGGAGGGTTAATGCTTCAGGTTCAATCTTTAAAATTTGCTTGCCTGCAAATTGTTCTACAGAAACATATTTATCAGAGACTTGGAAATACTCGGTTTTATCCTCAGATAATGGATAAGGTTCTTGGTAAAAAAACGCTTTATTGGCCATTTTGCTCACTCACATATTAATTTCAGTGGAATTTCCAAAAATAATCACCCGTAGGCTTATGTTTATTCTTTAATTGGTTTAACTCGAAAGATACAAAGTAAAATTTATAAGTGTAATAATGAAACAAAAAATACAAAATAAGTTACTAAAAGTTACAGTTTAGTTTGAAATTATATCAATTTGATTATTATATTCAAAGAGATGCAGAGAATAATATGATGTTGGTTAAATTTATTGAGATAAAAAGTAAGGATTAATGAAAGTTAGATTTAAATCACATAATAATATTATTAACTACGACTTTAATTATTTGTTATAGATGTTACCAGTTATTGGTTTTTTTATGTGTAATCGCGATATATATCTATTGGATATAATTCGCATCAAAAATTGACTATTTCATTATGGTAAATAGTTATTACATTTTTCTTGTGCGTAGAATATTAAAGTTTATATATTCAATATATGAATTTAAAAATTATTAAAATAATAAAAATTATTAATTCCATGATTATTATTATTTTTATTATGAATCATTTTAACTCTATGAATTCTATTGGATTTGACTTTAGTTTCACTCTTTAATGTATCATACAAATCTATAGATATAGGCAAACTGATTCTAAATATCGCTATGTGGCTTATTTTTCTCAAGAATCTGTTTTATTTATTGAGAATTCATAATGAAAGGCAAACGAAGTTGCGAAAATGGCTTTCAATTTGCAAAAACAGTGTTTATCATGCATGCCTTATGAAGTTTAAATGGCGCTGCTGGTTTTGGGCTTTGCTGGGGAAAATTATTTACTCATGTTACTTAAGTTGACAGAGTAAACCTCCGACAAGCTTATACAGTCTTTAACGGTGGCGGTTCTATCTGCATTATTCCTAGGGATAGAGTGTATAATAAATGACTGAGACAACCTCTCTGACACCACTCATTGAATTAAAATCTTTAAGTAAAGGTTTTGATGGCAAACAAATTATTTCTGAGCTTGACTTAACCATTCAGAACGGTGAGTTTTTGACCATTCTGGGGCCTTCTGGTTGCGGTAAAACGACGGTTTTACGTCTTATTGCTGGGCTGGAAGATGTCGATGATGGTCAAATTATTCTTGATGGTCAAGATATTACGGATATTCCAGCGGAAAACCGCTTTGTAAATACCGTATTCCAAAGCTACGCTTTATTTCCTCATATGACAGTCTTCGACAACGTGGCATTTGGCCTACGCATGCAAAAAACGCCTGCGGCTGAAATCCAAAAACGTGTCGATCAAGCCTTACGTATGGTGCAGCTAGAAGATTTTGCTGAGCGTAGACCCAACCAACTGTCTGGTGGTCAACAACAGCGTGTGGCAATAGCCCGTGCAGTAGTGAATCGCCCGAAAGTCCTATTACTGGATGAATCATTGTCTGCGCTTGATTACAAACTGCGCAAACAAATGCAAAATGAGCTAAAAGCGCTTCAACGAAAACTGGGGATCACGTTTATTTTTGTGACTCACGATCAAGAAGAAGCCTTAGCCATGTCTGATCGAATCATTGTAATGCGTGAAGGGAAAATTGAGCAAGACGGCACACCTCGTGAAATCTATGAGGAACCAAAAAACCTGTTTGTTGCTCAATTTATTGGTGAAATTAATATTTTTGATGCGAAAGTATTGTATCGCATTGATGATAAACGTATTCGTGCCAATGTTGAAGGCCACGAATGCGATATTTTTACCGAGCTCTCTGTCAAAGAAGGGCAGCACGTTAGTGTGTTATTACGTCCTGAAGACTTACGTGTTGAAGAGGTGAATGATGCAGATAACTATCCGGGGCTGATTGGCTACGTTCGTGAGCGTAACTATAAAGGCATGACGTTAGATTCAGTGGTTGAAATGGAAGATGGCAAAATTGTCATGGTAAGCGAATTCTTCAATGAAGATGACCCCGATGTCGACCACTCCCTTAACCAAAAAGTTGCTGTAACTTGGGTTGAAAGTTGGGAGGTAGTTCTGGATGATCATTCGTAAGCATAAAATTTTGCAGAATGTTATTATCACCGGGGTGGTCGCCTGGCTGCTGCTGTTCGTCTTTTTGCCTAATATTATGATTATTGGCACTAGCTTTTTGACGCGCAGTGATACCAACTTAGTTGACTTAGTTTTCACATGGGATAACTACGTTCGCTTGTCTGACCCGATGTATGCAGAGGTCATGTTGCACTCGCTCAATATGGCGGTGATAGCAACCTTTTTCTGTTTGGTTATCGGCTACCCATTTGCCTTTATATTGGCAAGGTTACCTAAACGAATACAACCGTTGATGCTATTTTTGTTAATTGTGCCATTTTGGACCAATTCATTGATTCGTATTTACGGGTTAAAAGTTTTTCTTAGTACCAAAGGGTACTTAAATGACTTTTTACTGTGGGTTGGTGTTATCGATAAACCATTGAAAATTATGTATACACCTGAGGCCGTAATATTAGGCCTTATCTATATATTGTTGCCGTTTATGGTGATGCCACTGTATTCAAGTATTGAAAAGTTGGATAAGTCATATATAGAAGCTGCAAAGGATCTCGGAGCGAATAAATTTCAACGGTTTGTAAAAATCATCATTCCTTTAACGATGCCAGGAATTATTGCAGGTTGCTTGCTGGTTTTATTACCTGCAATGGGGCTGTTCTATGTGGCGGATTTAATGGGTGGTGCGAAAAATCTACTGATTGGTAACGTGATTAAGAGCCAGTTCTTAAATATTCGAGATTGGCCATTCGGGGCAGCAACCAGCATTTTCCTCACGGCGATGATGGGGTTATTGCTGTATGTGTATTACCGGGCAGCTAAGCTTCTGAATAAAAAGGCATATGAAGAATGATCGGACGTACTCTGCGTGGTGGCTTTATGGCCATCATCTACGCTTATCTTTATATTCCAATCATCATTTTGATTGTTAATTCCTTTAATGAATCGCGTTTTGGTATTCAGTGGCAAGGGTTTTCGACCAAATGGTATGAGCTACTAAGTAATAACGATAGCTTATTAGAAGCCGCAGGGCATTCATTAACTATGGCGGTTTTGTCAGCGACTTTCGCGACAGCCATTGGCACACTCACTGCTGTCGCATTATTTCGCTATCGTTTTAGAGGAAAACCATTCGTCGGTGGCATGTTATTTGTGGTAATGATGTCCCCTGATATCGTTATGGCGATTTCATTATTGGTTCTATTTATGATCCTTGGGGTTTCGCTCGGTTTTTGGTCGTTATTATTTTCGCACATTACCTTTTGCCTGCCGTTTGTCGTGGTGACGGTCTATGCAAGGCTGAAAGATTTTGATGTGAAGATGTTAGAAGCAGCACGTGACCTTGGTGCGGGTGAGTTTACTATTTTAAGAAAAATCATTTTGCCATTAGCGCTACCCGCGGTTGTGGCAGGATGGTTACTGAGCTTTACATTGTCGATGGACGATGTGGTGGTTTCGTCATTTGTCACGGGGCCAAGCTATGAAATTTTGCCACTGAAAATATATTCAATGGTAAAAGTTGGGGTTTCCCCAGAAGTAAATGCTTTGGCGACAGTGTTGTTGATTATGTCCTTGCTACTTGTTTGTTTAAGTCAATGGGTGATGCGGGATAAATACTCGAAAAAAGCGAGATCATAAACGATTGGTAGCGCTGGTTTTTCTATAACAGCGCCTTTTTGATGCCATGCGGCGAGAGGGTGGGCTTCATTTAGCCTATAAGATATATACCCTAAATAATTCAAGTGGTTACTTGATGCATATAGGGATGAAAAACACTTTGTTGAGGGAAACTCAGTAATGAAAAAATGGTCCTATCTACTGGCAGCAGGGTTAATGGCTGCAAGTATTGGCACGGCAACTGCCGCTGACGATAACAAAGACGTACTGTATTTCTATAACTGGACAGAATATGTTCCCCCTGGTTTATTAGAGCAATTCACCAAAGAAACGGGCATCAAGGTGATTTACTCCACCTATGAATCAAACGAAAGTATGTATACCAAGTTAAAGACCTATAAAGAAGGGGCTTATGATTTGGTGGTACCTTCGACTTATTTTATTGCCAAAATGAGTAAAGAAGGGATGCTACAAAAAATTGATCAAAGCAAACTGACCAATTTTAAAAACCTTGATCCAAACTTAATTCATAAAGAATTCGACCCGAATAATGATTATTCTGTACCTTATATTTGGGGAGCTACAGGGATCGGAATTAACGGTGAAGCGGTTGACCCACAATCTGTTACCTCATGGGCGGATTTTTGGAAACCTGAATATAAAAATAGCTTGCTGATGATGGATGATGCACGGGAAGTTTTCCAAGTCGCACTCACCAAGTTAGGTTATTCAGGTAATACCACTGACCCGAAACAAATTGAAGAGGCGTATAAAGAGCTACAAAAATTACGTCCAAATATTCTAGCCTTTAACTCTGACAACCCAGCGACGCCATTTATTGAAGGTGAAGTGGATGTCGGTATGTTATGGAATGGCTCTGCATTCGTTGCACGGCAAGCAGGCTTACCAATTGAAGTGGTATGGCCAAAAGAAGGCGGAATTTTTTGGATGGACAGTTTAGCGATCCCGGCCAATGCAAAAAATGTGGAAGGGGCTCATAAGCTAATTAATTTCTTATTGCGTCCAGAAATTGCGGCTCAAGTGGCTGAATCTATTGGTTACCCAACACCAAACTTAGCCGCTAAAAAATTATTACCTGCTGAAATTGCCAATGACCCATCACTTTATCCAAGTGAAGAAGTTCTGCAAAAAGGCGAATGGCAAAGCGATGTGGGGAATACCAATATCCTGTATGAAGAGTATTTCCAAAAGCTCAAAGCAGGGCGTTAATTGCTGTTTTAGTAGTAAGCCAAATAGTGTTTGAAGATAAAACAAAGGCATCACAATCGTGATGCCTTGAGGTTGTTGACAAAGCGCGATAAAAGCGTGGTTTTTCCCGCTTTGTGTTATCAGCTGAAAATCAATAAATTGATTTTCCTAATTTATTTTCAAAACCTATTAGACTTACTGCCAAACATAATAGGTTTGGCAGCAGTCTGAAAGCATCACAATCGTGATGCTTTTTTAATGGCTAATGTTTGGCATTATGGCCAACAAATTTCACAAAGGTATCTACCCACGGTTGTAGGAAATCTTTACTTTTTGGTGAGATGTTACCTTGTTCATCGACCATACCGTCATACCATTTTAGGAAACACTCAGGCTGGTTCATGGTCGGCATATTTAAAAATGCCAGGCTGTTGCGTAAGTGCTGTTGGGCAATTGCTGTGCTGATATTACCAATAGAAACACCTAAAACGCCTGCTGGAATACCATCCCACGAGTTATCTCCCCATGGACGAGAACCTTGGTCTATTGCATTTTTCAATACGCCAGGCATTGAACGGTTATATTCAGGGGTGGCAAAAATAATGCCATCACAAGCTTTAATTTGAGATTTAAAATTGGCCACAACTGAGGGCACATTTTGGTCTGCATCTTGGTTGTAGAGAGGTAGTTCACCAATATTGATAAAGTTAAACGTGAAATTCGCGGGGAATAATTTAGTTATGGCTTTAGCGACAACTAAATTGTAAGAATCAGCACGTAAGCTACCAACAATAACGCCAATATTGTATTGATTTGACATGATAAAACCTCTTTCACGGATAGTTAATTAGGAATATTGCAAACCGATATTACTTCTTCAGAATTTTATTTCGTTGTTATCATTAAACATCATAATCTAAATGTGTGCAAAACTAAGTTAAATTAATTAAGTCAATGAGTATCAAAAAAATTTGATATTTTTAAATTAACTATGGGTTTACAACTACTCATAATTCGATATTGTGAGTCCTCTTCCACTATTTAGATTTACCCATGAACAAATCAGGGTTACTTGATTTTAGTCAAAATGAAACATACCGACTGGTCGGTATTATTCATCGCATGAATAAATCCGCACAGCATAGAAAAAAAGACCCAATCAAGCTTCAAGTGGAGCTACTGAAAGCTGCTCGCATTATTGCAGGCAGAGAAGGCATTTCTTCACTATCTCTCAATGCGGTAGCAAGGGAAGCGGGTGTGAGTAAAGGTGGGTTGATGCACCATTTCCCCTCCAAACAAGAGCTTATTCATGCCCTTTTCCTTCAATTGCTAGAAATTATGGATGAGCGGATAAGTATCATTATGGAGAATGACAAAAATGCTTATGGACGGTTTTCTCGTGCGTATTTGCACTATATTGGTGAGTTAAAAGCGTCTGATGAAAGTTTTCAACTTGCCTTACTGTCCTTAGCGATGCCAACTGAGCCCGTATTACGTCAGTGCTGGCGAGATTGGGTAACCAATCATTTGGCGAAGGGCGATGAGTTTGATAACAGTTATTTAGGGGCGTTAGTACGTTATGCAGCGGATGGGTTATGGCTTTCGTCATTGACTGAGGGAGAAACATTATCACAGCAAGAACGCGATGCGATTGTTAGTCGGCTAACAGCAATATCATTTGAACAAATTCCATAAGTAAAAATAGCGCATAAGTAAAAATAGCAATAATAACAGTAGTGCAATTTTATTCATAAAATAAGCACATGAGGCGACAGTGAAATATAAAATCAATGCTTTCATTCTATATGATGCAGTTGATGGCACTTTATCTTTAAAAGAAGATGAGGTGGATACGCAGCTGTCGATAACTGCCAATGCATTATTGTTTTACTTTATTCAACACAGAGGCGTTGTTTCTCGAGATGAGGTATTAAAAGCAGTATGGGATGATAATGGATTAGTTTCATCGAACAGTAATTTAAACCAATACCTAAGTATATTAAGAAAAGCATTTCGGCCATATGGTATTGAAAATATTATTGTAACAGTCGCTCGTGGGCGATTAGAATTTAATTCCGATATTTCCCTTGAATTAATTGATGATATTAAAATTCCTCAAACTGAATTAATAACTAGCTTAAGTGAAATAGAAGCAGCAGCGGTTGTTTTATCTCCAATTCCCAAACCCATTTCTGTCCCTAAAGATCCCCAAAGAATAGAATCAACATTGACGCCAGAAAAAAAAGAAATTTGTTGGTATCTCGCTAGTGGTGCTTTTTTATTGTGTTCTGTTTTACTCGCGACGATGGCTTATTTATCAAACCAACCGTCAGTGCCGATTAACATGACGGTACTTGAGCATACTAATTGTGATGTGTTATCGAATGAAAAAATGATCAATAACACCGTAGCACTAAACTATGTACAAAACTTTGATAAAGTAAGAGATAACTTAAATCTAGAATGTGTTGAGAAAGAACGATTTGTTTTTTTCTATGGCGATAAACTGCAAACAAATGGACTGGGGCGAGTGTTCCTAGCGCATTGCGCAGTCAATGAAGACAATCCCTTTAGCTATTGCGATAATTACTTTTACTATTCTTGGAAACCATCATGAAGATATCAGGAAAAGTATTATGCTTACTGAGCTTTTTACTATTTATTATTGTAGTGATTTACACTCAATCGGTTTTATTTTCAAATAAACAAGATGGTTTAATGGTGTGTTCCACGAAAGGCATCATGCGTTTTGAAAACATGAAAGATGAAAACGTTAATGGCAATATTCACTTCAATTTTGGCGCGAATGGAAAAGGATCAATTGTAGTAGAAGGTTATACCGACTCCAAAGCGGGATGGTTGTATTTACAACGCTATGTGAAATTTAGTTACACAACAAAACGAGTTTCCCCAACAGAGCGTCACTATAATATTAGCCAGTGGGAAGCGAGTGCTTCTTCTATTGATGAATCACCAAATGTGATATTTGATTACTTTATGAGAGAAATGTCAGATAGCCATGATGGCCTATTTCTTAATGCCCAAAAGCTCAATGATAAAGCCTTATTACTCAGTTCAATTAATTCTCCTCTTTACATCTGTACATTAAAGCCCGGCAGTAAATTTGACTAATTCACCCTCATTAAAATAAGCTTTGTGGTGAAGCCGTTCACTTCACCGTTAACTGGCAATATCCCTTCCTCTTATTTTCTTTTTATCGTATTCACAAATGTTCGTATTCATAAACTCACTGTGAGTTGCCATCATGATTGCTGATTTACCTCTTGTATAGAATTTAATTCGTGGACACCAGATAGTAGGCAAAGCTTATAACCGAGTGAGCAAACCCACAGTTATCATTTCATAAATTACCCCCCTTTATCAGCCCAATAATATTTTGTTAACAATCTATTTGGCTAACGCTAAATTGGTGTTTAGCCCTTTTTTATCAGCAATACAGATACGTGAATTTTTGATTTTTTTAGCATGGATATGTAAATGGTCTAATAATTCACTCTAATTTTTAGATTAAAACACTAAATATCTATGTTTTGTGGATTTATATTTTGTTTTTATTTTTCGGTTCTATAGTGGGTTTGAAGCCAAAGGTTGCGTTCAATAGATCACCGCGCAGACACCATTGGCGTAAATGATTACCCAGATACTTCAAGGGATATGTACTCGGACACATTAGCTTGGAATATCGAAGGTAAAGAAAAACAAAGAAGGCTTCTCGGAGGAAACAACAATGGGTGATGCATTAGGTCTTATTGAAACCAAAGGTCTGGTGGCTTGTATCGAAGCGGCTGATGCCATGTGCAAAGCGGCAAATGTTGAGCTAATTGGTTATGAAAATGTCGGTTCAGGCCTCGTTACCGCCATGGTTAAAGGCGATGTGGGTGCAGTCAAAGCGGCTGTTGATTCAGGTGTTGAATCAGCACAGCGCGTTGGTGAAGTGGTGACTTCACTCGTCATTGCGCGTCCACACAACGATATAAACAAAATCGTTATTAAGCATAAGGCATAACTTTTTCCGGAGGAAAAAACATGGGTGACGCATTAGGTCTTATTGAAACTCAAGGGTTAGTGGCGTGTATCGAAGCTGCAGACTCGATGTGTAAAGCCGCAAATGTTGTGCTGATTGGTTATGAAAATGTTGGGTCAGGTTTAGTTACCGCCATGGTCAAAGGCGATGTAGGTGCGGTGAAAGCTGCTGTGGATTCAGGTGTTGAGTCTGCCTCTCGCGTTGGCACCGTCGTGACATCACTGGTTATCGCTCGTCCTCATAGTGATATTCAGAAAATCGTTGCCCAGTATAAAGTCACGGAATAAAACAGGAAATTACTTATGAAAGAAGCGCTTGGTCTAATTGAAACTAAAGGATTAGTGGCTTGTATTGAAGCTGCTGATGCCATGTGTAAAGCCGCAAATGTCGAGTTAATCGGTTATGAAAATGTCGGCTCAGGGCTGGTAACAGCAATGGTTAAAGGCGATGTCGGTGCTGTTAATGCCGCGGTTGAATCAGGGGTTGAGGCTGCAAAACGTATCGGGACAGTGGTGACTTCACGTGTGATTGCGAGACCACACAACGATATTGGCAAAATTGCACAACAACACAAAGCCTAACTGATTGGCTGATAAGCCAATAACACGACAAGTTAATGAATTAATTTTGGCTCCGATACGGGGGAAGACATGGTTGCATTAGACAAAGATCTGCAATCCAGACAACTGGCAAGAGAGCTAGTTAGAAACGCGAAACAAGCGCAGAAAGAGTTTGCGACATTTTCGCAGGAAAAAATCGATAATATTGTTAAGCACATCGCGATTGAGTCCGCACTTCATGCAGAAGAGCTGGCAAAAATGGCCAATGAAGAAACAGGGTTCGGTAAGTGGCAAGATAAAGTCCTGAAGAACACTTTCGCTTCAATGCGTGTTTATGAACACATTAAAGATCTCAAAACCGTTGGCATCATTAATGATGACAAAATCAACAAAGTTATGGATGTGGGTGTCCCTCTTGGTGTGATCACGGCGTTAGTACCTTCTACCAACCCAACATCTACCATCATCTATAAAACGTTGATTGCCTTAAAGGCGGGTAATGCCATTGTCTTTTCCCCTCATCCAAATGCTAAAGCCTGCAGTTTTCGTACATTAGAGATTGTCAAAAAAGCGGCATTAGAAGCAGGGGCACCAGCAGGTATTGTGGATGGCGTCACGATGCTGACTCTTGAAGCAACGAAAGAGCTGATGCACAGCAAAGACGTTTCTTTAATTTTGGCAACGGGAGGTGAGGGCATGGTACGTGCAGCTTACGCATCCGGTACACCAACCATTAGTGGCGGCCCAGGTAATGGCCCTGCATTTATTGAACGTAGCGCCAATATCAAACAAGCGGTGAGTGACATCATCACCAGTAAAACCTTTGATAACGGTGTCATTTGCGCTTCAGAACAATCCATCATTGTAGAACGCTGCATTTACAACGAAGTTCATCGTGAACTGCTCGCTCAAGGCGCTTATTTCATGAATGAAGATGAAGCGAAACGCATGGCTTCAATGTTACTTAGAGCGAACGGCACCATCAACCCAGAAGTGGTGGGTAAAGATGCGATCACTTTAAGCCAACGAGCCGGTTTCACTGTTCCGGCTAATACACGTGTGTTGATTGCTTTGCAAGACACCGTATCACCGAAAAACCCATACTCCCGCGAAAAATTATGCCCAATTTTAGGGATGTATATCGAAGAAGACTGGCAGTCAGCTTGCCACCGTGTGGTTGACTTACTGACCAATGAAGGTCTCGGCCATACTTTGGTTATCCACACACAAAATGAAGATGTTATTCGTCAATTCTCTCTGGAAAAACCGGTTAATCGTATTTTGATCAATACCCCAGCGGCACTTGGTGGGATCGGGGCAACAACCAATATCACACCAGCCTTAACACTGGGTTGTGGCGCAGTAGGTGGTGGTTCTAGCTCAGATAACGTGGGCCCAATGAACTTACTGAACATCCGTAAAGTCGGTTATGGCGTACGTTCTATTGATGATTTAAGGCAGCCTGCCCAGTCTTGTACTTCTGCCCAGCCAGTAGTATCAGCAGCCGGCAATCAACCGCAAGTCAGCATTTTTGATGATAACCGCTTCCGTAACCCTGTTGCAGCGACAACGTCAGCGGTGACGGTTAACCCAACAGGCGACGACCGATTTGGCAGCACGGCAACGACGGCTGCGATTGCTGAGGCAGTGGTTTCTCAAGGTGATATTACTGAAGAAAATGTTGAGCAAATCATCAAGGCCGTTCTCGGACGCCTAAATAAGTAACTTATTGGAATAAGGCGGTATAAACCATGATCCTCGCAAAGGTAGTTGGACATGTTGTTGCAACGCAGAAATGCCAAGAACTTAGCGGCAGTAACTTATTGATGGTAACCAAGCTAGGGGATGACCTTGAACCGTTGAAAAACAAAACGTATGTGGCAGTCGACAGTGTTGGCGCAGGTATTAACGACATTGTTTTAGCTGAAGCTTACTTTGCTTTGAATAAAGACCATTACAAAGCCATGTCAGTGGTTGCCATTGTTGAAAAGGTTTATACCAAGGAGTAAAAACAGCATGAACCAGTTTTTGATTAAACCTAAAGTTCAATTCGGTGCGAATGCATTGGACTTTATCTCACACATGAGTGCTCACCATGCCTTTATCGTCACTGACAAAGCGATGGTGAAGTTTGGCTTAGCCGATGAAGTCACTCGCAGGCTAACCCAAAGTGGCATCACATTTTCGATCTACGATGATGTTAAGCCAGACCCTGATATTTCAGCCATTGTTAACGGCATGAAAATCATGGATATGCAATATCCGGATGTGGTGATTGCGCTGGGTGGTGGGTCGGTTATTGATGCTGCGAAAGCTGTTATTTACTCCCTCTGGCACACGAAAAAAGACGTTAATCGAGTTAAACCACAGTTTATTGCCATCCCAACTACCAGTGGGACGGGCTCAGAAGTGACGTCGTTTTCAGTGATCAAATCCCAGTCTGAAAAACTGGTTTTGGTTGATGAATTCATGCTGCCAGATGTGGCTATCTTAGACCCTGCACTGGTGAAGTCAGTACCGGCTTCTATTACAGCTGACACCGGAATGGACGTACTGTGTCACGCATTAGAAGCCTATGTTTCTCGCACTGCATCTGACTTTTCTGATGCCTTAGCAGAGAAAGCGGTGCAATTAGTGTTCGGTCATTTAATTGATTGTTATCGCGACGGTAGCAATTTGGTCGCTCGCGAAAAAATGCATAACGCGTCATGCATTGCGGGAATGGCTTTTACCAACGCCTCACTGGGAATAACGCACAGCTTAGCCCATGCATTAGGCGGCGTATTCCATATTCCTCATGGCCGTGCTAATGCGTTGTTGATGGCGCAAGTCGTGGCTTTCAATGCGGATTTAGAAGGGCGATGCGATAACGAAGCTGCAAAACGTTATGCCCATCTCGCGAAAAATTTAAGTTTACCTGCCTCAACAATACGTGAAGGCGTTGAAAGCCTAATTGTGGCAATCAACGTATTGAAAGATGAAATGAATATGCCAAAAGGCATTCAAGCAACCGGAACTAATGAATTCGATTTTAACGCCCGTTTAGGGGAAATGGTTGGGCAAGCATTGCGCGATAGCTGCACTCCGACCAATCCACGGGATGTGAGCAAGGTGCAACTGGAAGTGCTGTATAGACAGTCTTTTTAACAGTTAACGCTTTTATGTGATGAACAACAAACTAGAAAGAACATCAGGATAGGCTAACATGAATAAATATGCTTTGACCCCACGCGTAAAAATGCTGGCTGAACGCTTAAGTGCCCGCAACAGCTCAATTATTACTGAACGTGCCAATATTTTAGAAGCGCTTGGCAACCAACTGTCTGGCGCACCGCAGGCGATAAAACCTGCACAACGTTTTTATGAATTTATCCGTCACTTTCCTGCATTTATTGCTCAAGATGAGCTGATTATTGGCAGCCAATCATCGACCCCTCGCGGAGCGATTTTTCATACTGAAAATGAAATCAACAGCCACAGTATTTATACCTTTTTAGCTGGCGATAGCACCATCGATGCACCAGATTACTTAGCGGTATTAAACATCGGTTTTTTAGCTATCAAAGCACAGTTAGAGAACAAAGTTAGAAACATTGGTAGCGCAGTTAGCCGCAATAGCATTGATGAGGCTAATAACTGCCGTTCGGCAATTTACGCATGTGATGCGGCTATTCATTTTGCACAAGCTTTAGCATCCAAAGCAGAGAGTATGGCCGCGGCAGAATCTAATCAATACCGTCGTGCAGAGCTACAAGAAAGTGCAGCGATTTTACGCAATGTACCGGCAAAACCGGCGCAAACTTTTAAAGAAGCGTGCCAAGCTTTCTATTTACTGCAACTGATCCTGCATTTAGAAAATGGTAGCTATGCCGTTAACCCAATGGGTTTCGATAAAGCGGTCTATCCATTCTACCAACGTGATATTGAACAAGGCTGTTTGACCCAACCACAAGCTTATGAAATTGTAGAAAGTTTATGGTTGAAACTGGCTGAACTCTCTGAAGTTCGCTCAACCAAGCAAGTTGATGGCTATCCAATGTTCGATGCATTGAAAGACGGCATTTACCTAAATGACCCGCGCGTATGCATTAACGAATTATCAGCCATGATGTTATCCGCACATGAAAACATCAGTACTATCAATAATGGTTTGAAAGTCCGTTTATATTGCGGAAAAAATAGCATTCAGCCGCAATATGCTGCGCCAAATGCCAGCTATGTTGCGCCGGCGGCTCAAGTTGAGACTGAATTCAAAGTGATGGAAGGTTTGACGCCTCGTTTACAGCGCCTGCGTAATCGCTACTTAGAAGCACGCCCAAGTGTGTCTATCTATCGTGCACTCGCTTTCACTGATGTTGTCAAAAATAATCCTGGTTTACCGCCAATTTTATTGCGTGCGAAAGCATTCCGCCGTGCTTGTGAAACTGCGCCAATCTTAATTCAACCAGAAGAACTGATTGTGGGTCATCCTTGTGGTGCACCTCGTGCAGGCGCCTTCTCACCAGATATCGCATGGCGCTGGGTGGTCGAAGAACTCGACACTATGGGAACTCGCCCACAAGATCCGTTCGTTATCTCGGAAGAAGACAAAAAAGTGATCCGCGAGGAAATAGCCCCGTTCTGGGAAGGCCGTTCACTGGATGAAATTTGTGAAGCTCAATACCGCGAAGCGGGTGTATGGGAATTCAGCGGTGAAACCTTTGTCAGTGACTTGTCTTATCACCAAATCAATGGCGGCGGCGATACTTGCCCGGGTTATGACGTGCTGTTATTCACCAAAGGAATGAATGGTATCAAAGCAGATGCTCAGGCGAAACTGGCTGAGTTAAGCATGGAAAACCCAGAAGACATTGACCGTATTTATTTTTATAAAGCGTCAATCGAAACCTGTGAAGGGGTTATTGCCTATTCACATCGTATTGCTGCTCATGCTCGCGAATTAGCGGTGCTGGAATCAGACCAAAAACGCCGTGAAGAATTACTGACTATCGCACAAGTTAACGAAAACGTGCCAGCCAATCCTCCGGCCACGTTACAAGAAGCATTACAAAGTATTTGGACAGTTGAGTCACTGTTTGAAATTGAAGAAAACCAAACCGGTCTTTCTTTGGGACGTCTCGACCAATATTGCTTGCCGATGTACGAAAATGACATCAAAACAGGCTGCTTAACCCAAGACCAAGCATTAGAAATGATGCAAGCATTTATCATCAAATGTGCGGAATTAATGTGGATGTCGAGCGAATTAGGCGCGAAATACTTCGCGGGTTACCAGCCATTTATCAACTTAACGGTCGGTGGACAAAAACGCTCAGGCGGCGATGCATGTAACGACTTAACTTACTTAATTATGGATGCGGTTCGCTTTGTTAAAGTGTATCAGCCATCGCTGGCCTGTCGTATTCACAACCAATCACCACAGAAATACATGGAAAAAATCGTTGATGTGGTGAAAGCCGGTATGGGCTTCCCTGCCTGTCACTTCGATGATTCCCACATCAAAATGATGCTGCGTAAAGGCTTCGATTTTGAAGATGCACGTGATTACTGCTTGATGGGCTGTGTAGAGCCACAAAAATCAGGCCGTATTTATCAATGGACATCAACCGGTTATACCCAATGGCCAATTGCGATTGAGTTTGTATTAAACCGTGGCCGCATGGTGTTATTCGATAGCTATCAAGGTTTAGATACCGGTGACTTACGTGAGCTAAAAACATTCGAAGACTTTGATAATGCTGTGAAAGCGCAGATAGCTCATATTGTTCGCTTATCCGCTATCGGTACCGTCATCAGCCAACGTGTTCACCGTGATGTGGCACCAAAACCATTAATGTCCTTGCTGGTGGAAGGCTGTATGGAAAAAGGCAAGGACGTTGCGGCGGGTGGGGCGATGATCAACCACGGCCCAGGGCTGATTTTCTCTGGTCTGGCGACCTATGTTGACTCGATTGTCGCTATTCGCAAATTGGTTTACGAAGATGGCCGCTACACACTTGAGCAAATTCGTGATGGCTTATTAGCAAACTTTGAAGGCTACGACGAACTACGCCGTGACTGCTTAAATGCACCTAAATTTGGTAACGATGATGACTACGTTGACCAATATGCGCTGGATATTACGGAGTGGACAGAGCGCGAGTGCCGTAAGTACGACATGCTGTATTCAACACTGAGCCATGGAACCTTATCCATCTCTAACAATACGCCAATTGGTGAATTAACCGCGGCGAGTGCCAATGGTCGCTTGGCTTGGATGCCGTTATCGGATGGTATCAGCCCGACACAAGGTGCGGATAAACAAGGCCCAACTGCCATCATTAAATCAATCAGCAAAATGAATGTTGAAACGATGAACATTGGCATGGTGCATAACTTTAAGTTCTTAAAAGGCTTATTGGACACCCCAGAAGGCCGCCATGGCTTAATCACCTTACTGAGAACTGCGTCTATCTTAGGAAACGGCCAAATGCAGTTCAGTTATGTTGATAACGAAATGCTGAAAAAAGCTCAGCAAGAGCCTGAAAAGTATCGTGATTTAATTGTTCGTGTCGCAGGATACAGTGCCTACTTCGTTGAACTCTGTAAAGAGGTTCAAGATGAAATTATTAGCCGTACTGTAATTGAGAAGTTCTAAATCCATGTAGGCAGGTATGAATCTATACCTGCCATTTTATAACAACAATAATAATTTTTGATTTATAAACATAGTTTTAGAGGTGCAATGATGAGCGCGGCAGAGATTAAAGGTCGGATATTTAATATCCAAAAATACTCGATTTATGATGGCGACGGTATCCGAACACTGATTTTCTTAAAAGGGTGCAATATTCGTTGCCCGTGGTGTGCTAACCCCGAAGGGTTAAGTAGCCAGTTTCAGGTGATGTTTTCCCATGATAAATGCGTCAATTGTGGGAAATGTGTTGATGTCTGCCCAACAGGGATCCACTACAAAACCATTAATGAGCAAGGTGAACAAATTCACCGTGTGAATCGCAGCATTGACTGTATTGGCTGTCGTAAATGCGAAGAGGTGTGTATTGGTGATGCGTTAGACATTATGGGGAAAGATGTCACGGTAGCTGAAATGATGGACATCATCATGCAAGATTATGATTTTTATATTTCTTCCGGTGGTGGAGTGACAATCGGTGGCGGCGAAATGAGCCTACAAACTGATTTTGCCGTCGCGCTACTGCGTGAGTGTAAAAAAATGATGATCAATACGGCAATAGAAACGCAAGGTACGACATCGTTAGAAAACTATGAAAAGTTAGCGGAAGTTGTCGATCTGTTCCTCTATGACATCAAACATATTGATACTGCACAGCATAAAAATCTATTCGGTATTGGCAATGAAAATGTTCGCCGTAACCTCGAAAGATTGGTTCAGCTTGGTGCCAATATCGTGGTCAGAATGCCGCTTGTTCGCGGTTATAACGACTCCTTTGATGCCATCACGGGTGCTATCCACTATGCAATGGAATTATCCAAACGCGGCAATGTAAAACGCATCGATATTCTGCCTTATCACCAGTTAGGTCGCGGTAAATACGACAAACTGGACATGATTTATCCGGTTAAGCAAGACCCAACCTATAGTGCAGAAGAGTTAGACCAACTTGAAGCATTCTTCAAACAATTTGATTTCGATATTCGACTGGTTCGTCACTAAGTAGGAGAGACAGATGAAAAGTTTAGGCGTAATTGAAACTCGGGGACTGACATCCGCCATACAGGCTGCAGATGCGGCGTGCAAAGCAGCCAGTGTAGAAATTATAGGCTATCGAAAAATAGGCTCTGGATTAGTATCTGTTTGTTTTCAAGGCGAAATCAGTGCCGTTCGTACTGCGGTTGACCACGGCATTGAAGTAATTTCGAATAGCCAATTATTAGTCGGCTCATTAGTGATTGCGCGGCCTGAAGAAAGTGTGATCAGCAAATTGCTAACAGTGAAAAGTAAAAAAGGCGAGTTAGAGAAAAGCCTTCAGTCGGAAGTAAAAGCAGAAAAGTTAGTGGAAAAAGCAGTTGTTGAAACCAAAACGGAAGCACCAGTGGCTGAAGTCAAAACCGACATCAATGTGAAAGACCTCAAAAATGACCCGCGTAAAGGGAAAAAATCATGATGAATGAGCAATTGATGGGGAAAATACTAGCTCGGCTTTCTGCGTACACTCCAGCACAAGCGGGTATTTCTAACATTGCTATCCCTGTCGGAATATCTAACCGCCATGTGCATCTTTCACAGCAGGATGTTGAAGCGTTGTTTGGTCAGGGATATCAACTCACGCCATTCAAAGATTTAAAACAGCCGGGGCAATTTGCAGCGAAAGAATGCGTCATGGTGGTGGGGCCAAAAGGGTCGATTAGTAAAGTCAGAGTACTGGGGCCTGTTCGCCCAAAAACACAATTAGAAGTTTCAAAAGCAGATTGCTTCGCACTGGGAATTAAGGCTCCTGTTAGGGAATCAGGTGACTTGGTTAATTCGGGCTGTGCGTTACTGATTGGCCCGGCAGGGCATGTCAATCTTGAGTCGCAGGTTATTTGTGCCCAGCGTCATATTCATATGAGCGTGATAGACTCAAGAGCACTAAATGTGGTGAATGGGCAGAAGGTGAATATCCGTACTGAAGGTGAGCGCAGCTTGGTATTCGATGAGGTTGTTGTGAGAGTTGATGAACGATTTTCCCTTGAGTTTCATATCGATACCGATGAGGCGAATGCGGCAGGTTTACGCAATAACGATAGCGTATTCATCGCGGGTTAAGGAATGGTGGCAAAATGAACGAAGAACTGATCGAGCGAATTGTGCAGCGAGTTTTACGTCAGTTAAAGCGACACGTTCTGGTCGTATTATCGCCAGTTGACGGTTACCAGCAAGCCATTTACCAAAGGTTGGTACAGCTAGAGTCTGTTGCTTTTTCCTTTTATGCCACCGCATCCATGCTTCAGTCTTCCCAAGTTGAAAAATGGGCTGAACTGGGAAGTGTTGTAAATAAAAACACCTTATCAATAAATGGGTTAAGCCATTATGACAGCCTGTTTTTACCTTTCATTGATGCAAAAGTAGTTGGTGAGATAGCCAATGGTTTGTTTGCCAGTGAAGAAAGTGAATTAGCCTTACAGGCTTTATCACAAAATATGTCGACCTTAGCATTGAAATACCATTGCTGCCCTGAAAGTGAATTAAGTCAGGTTTTAGGTTTAAATAAAAATGAAAATTATAATCAGTTAATTAGAGAAAATATCTCTAAAGTAATTAAGTTAGGTGTTTATTTTGATTCATTTAATGAAATAGAGAATAAGCTTTTAACTAAAGGTATTGATGAAAATTTAAAACCTGAAATAAATAATGGAAATCAAAATCGCTATATTACTTTAAAAGAAGTAATGAATAACCCTAGGGGGTGCCGTGCGGATGAAAATAAATTAACAGATTTAGCAGTCGATTATTTAAAGTCTCTTAAAAAATAAAATTATTTAATCAAATTAAAAATTAATTTTAATCTTTCTATTTATCGTAGGAGTATTATCTATGTCCCCTAAAGCAAAGTCATGGCTTTGGATGCTGGCGGTTATTATTTCTGAAACTTCAGCAACCTCGACCTTAAAAATGTTTGATAATAGTGAAGGTATGACCAAATCATTATTACTGGCATTAATCGTTGTGTTGTATGTTATTTGCTATTATTCACTCTCTCGTGCAGTTAAATATATCCCTGTTGGTTTAGCTTATGCTACATGGTCAGGTACAGGAATTTTGATGGTTTCTACGCTGGGCATGTTGTTTTATGGTCAACATCCAGATACTGCGGCCATAATTGGAATGGCTGTGATTGCAAGTGGTATTGTGATCATGAATCTATTCTCCAAGATGGGCTCAGATGATCCGGAAGAAACAGAATCATCAAAAGATGAAACTGAGTCTTCATTATTATCAGCAAAAAATAAAACAGCTCATTAATTCAAAGTTAAGGGGAATATTATGTTTACTGGATTTTTATGGTTAGCGCTTTCTATTGGTTCTGAAATAACGGGCACTTCAATGATTAAAAAGACCAACAGTTTTAGCAAACTGGGGCCATCAGTGTTAGTTATTATTGCTTATTGCTTATGTTATTTCGCTTTAACTCGTGCAATGGGCTATATTCCAGTCGGTGTTGCGTATTCATTATGGTGTGGATTTGGTATTGTCGGTGTAACTTTAGTTTCTATGATTTTATATAAACAAAAACCCGATTTCCCTGCGGTATTTGCGATGGGGTTAATTATCTCTGGCGGGATCATTATGAATACATTTTCAACAATGTAATTAACAAGAAGTTTTTATTTCAACCTATTTCCTGTCTTGTATTTTCTGCCCTCAATTTCTAATGAGGGCTATTTTTTGTCTTCCTAGCCCGTGGTGGTCTGGCTACATAAAATGACGTTCTGGCGATAAAACGCAAAATCTGTTGTGTGTTAATTTATTACACATAAGCAATTTAATTCAGGAATAGATTTATGCAAATTATTGAATGGGATGATTTTACCCGTGTTGAAATGCGTGTAGGTACGATTATTAGTGCACAAATTAACAGTAAAGCGAAAAAGCCAGCTTATGTGATGGAAGTCGACCTAGGGGAATTGGGTATCAAGCGCTCTAGCGCACAGATCACCGTCAATTATACGCCAGAAGATTTGATTGGTAAGCAGGTATTATGCGTGTGCAATTTTGAGGTTAAACGAATCGCGGGGATTAAATCTGAAGTATTAATTACCGGAGCGCCTGATGAAACGGGGGCGATTGTTCTTGCGGAGTTTAACTTACCTTTGCCGAATGGTGCCCTTTTAGCCTAATGCTAGTTATACTTCGCGTTGTTGGTTTCACTCACTCGCCCTAGTCACATACTTTTGTATGCTTCTAGGGTCTCGTTTGCTTGCCGCCTACTGTAGTCGGTGCCATCACTGCCATTTATCAGTAAAAAGGTTATACTGCTATCATCTGTATCAGTAGGAGTGTGCCCTTTGCGATTGCCTGAGCTTCATTTTCGCCAATATTCGGACGAAGTCATTTCTCATCAACATGATGGGCAGTGGCAAGTCGTTTTGTCGTTATCTGGGCAAATGGAAATAAACATGTATCGGCAGCACTTTTTACTTAATGCAGGCAAGGGGATGGTGATCCCGCCAAGTGTTAATCACGCTTTTAGTGGGCAGGTCGGCAATCAAAATTATGTATTAGAAATGCCTGCAACAGCACAGTGGGCATTAAGTGAAAAAATGACGGAATTTACTCTGACACCTGCCGCAGTCGGTCTTTTGAATTGGTTGCAAAGTTTTCCACAAGCTCCCGAACATAATTTTACCGTTGCCCGTTTGTTATTGGCTCAGTTAAAACCTGAAAAAAAATGGATTGATGAAGTTTCTCAATGGGTGGAACTGCGTTTACATCATCCTATTAGTTGTGAAGATATGGCGACCGCTTTTTGTATGTCAGTGAGTACGCTTCAACGCAAAATAAAGGTAGAAGCACAATTAACAGCGATGCAATTTTTATTACAAAAACGTATGGAAGCGGCTGGGAGTTTATTATTAACCAACACATCAATAGAACAAATTGCATTAGCAGTGGGCTATGACTCACATTCCGCATTTAGTCACGCATTTCGCCAATTTTATGGTAAAACGCCGAATGAATATCGTTTGCAGAGTGTTAATTTAGAGTAGCTATCTATTCTAAACTTTATTATGCGATAAAAATTGGCAGCCTTGCCAGCAGCCAACTTTTATTTGATTGTCACTTAAAGCATTCGGATCCCTTCAAACGGATTCCAGTTATCCAACCCTTTGGTTTCTTTAATATAGTAGGCATAGTTAGCAATCATTGCCCACATTGCGGACATACCGACAGATACCCCTGTATAAACTGCATTTGGGATAGTTCCACCAATCATAAAATCAATAATATTCAAAACCAGACCAACCCCAATAGTGATACCAAGCATCACTAACCCTTTTTTCCAAAGCCCTAAAATTAGGAAGTAAATAATACCGAAGAAGAAAGCAAAAATGTTCATGTTAATGAGGATACGCTCACCGAAAGAGGCGGCTTTTAACGCCGCTTTGAATTCAGGTGTATTAGGTGCGCCATGCTTGTCAAAGAAATCAAAACGTTTTTGCCATTTACTAGAATATTGTTTCTGTTCCATCTTTATCCCTTGTCTATTAATAATAAAGTCGAGGTTGATAATACTAAGATGCTCGCATAAATATAGGGGGAAATAGTCTTAATATGATTATTGCGGAGCTTTCTTAAAAAAGTGTTAAGAAACTATAGAAAATGGCAAATTACTCGTATATTTACTCACTTACTATTTGACATAAGTTTATTTGCTATTTGGTTTATTATTTATTTGCTTAGAAATTGGATCTGCATAGTTGCCATGTAAAAAATCGGTATTGATATTGGCTTGCTTGAGCTTTAATTCAAGCAAAGCCAGCTGCTTACTCATTGATGTATAATTTGGGTCATCCACTGATAGGCTTTGTATCATGTGGCTAAGTGTCAGTACATCTTTTCTTTGCTGTAATTCTGCAGGTAAATAACCTGAGTTTTTCAATATCCGATACCCAGCCCTGAGCTCAGGCGGAACCAGACTATCATCTTCAAGCTGCAAAGCTTTACCTTCCCCAGCTAAATTTGAAAGTTCACCTCTGCTCAGTGATTCTTGAATGTGGCGTTCAGCCCAAAGGTCGATAACTGACATAATAGAGGCTCCATGAGTTGTTTTTTTACTATTATAACCTTCCATATCAATATAAATAAATTGGCAGATTATTCTTTATTAGGTTTGTTATTCCGAATTATAAGCAAGGTTTTATCGAATGTTAATAAATAAGGGTTTTACAATTTATATAAAATAAAACTGCTAAAAAATGATATTTAATTAGTGATAAATGACGAAAAAAAGCCATAGATAATATGAAAATTGTTATGTTGACCACACTTATCAAAATTAATTTACCAGAATTATTTTGGTTGTAATTACCCACTTTAACTAAATTAATAATATTAATAGCTAATAAAAATGAGTTAGTCCTAATTATGTTGAATTTTATATCTGATTTGCATGAATTTTGTTGATTTAGAGTTATCTAGTTGTAAATAGCAAAAAGCAAAAACATTGTGTAATGTCCGTTTTTCTTGTTTATAAGGAGAAAATATGGAACAAAAAAAGCAAGAGGGAAGCCGTTTTTTAAGAACGGTTGAGTGGTTAGGTAATGCTCTACCACATCCTGTTATTTTATTTATTATTTTAATTGCGATTTTATTAGTTTCCTCAGCAATTGGTCAGTACTTCGGTGTCAGCGTGCCAGACCCTCGTCCCGAAGGTGCAAAAGGGCGCGCAGAAGATGGTATTATTCATATTGTGAGTTTATTGGATGCCGAAGGGATCCGAAAAATTATTGCGAATGTCGTCACCAATTTTACAGGCTTCGCACCGTTAGGAACGGTACTCGTCGCATTATTAGGGGTGGGGATTGCTGAACGAGCAGGTTTACTTTCCGCAGCCATGCGTTTGGTGGTCACCAAAGCCCCTCGAAAATTAACCACAATGGCGATCGTGTTTGCTGGGATCATGTCAAATACCGCGGCAGAGTTAGGTTATGTGGTACTTATTCCGCTCGCAGCTATCATTTTTCATTCATTAGGTCGTCACCCTTTAGCCGGCCTTGCTGCGGCATTTGCTGGTGTTTCTGGAGGTTATTCAGCAAACTTATTATTAGGCACGGTTGACCCGTTATTGTCGGGTATCACTCAACAAGCCGCACAAATCATTGATCCAACTTATATCGTGGGCGCAGAAGCAAACTGGTACTTTATGTTTGCCAGTACTTTTTTAATCACTATTTTAGGTTATTTGATCACTGAAAAAATTGTTGAGCCACAGCTTGGCCCATACACCGGCGGTGCAGTAGATGATGATGAAAATAGCCTCTATGCCTCGGCAAATGTCACTCCGTTAGAGAAAAAAGCCTTATTTTGGGCATCTGTGACTTTTTGGGGATTGGCAGCACTTTTGGCATTAATGGTAGTACCAGAAAATGGAATATTACGTAACCAAGACACTGGGTTAGTGAGTAACTCGCCGTTCTTAAAAGGGATAGTGGTCTTTATTTTTGTCTTCTTTGCTGTCCCCGGTATTGTGTATGGCTATATTGCTAAAACCATGCGCTCTGATAAGGATATCGTGGATGCAATGGCTGGTGCGATGAGCACGCTTGGCTTATATTTGGTTATTATTTTCTTTGCTGCGCAATTTGTTGCTTTCTTTAGTTGGACAAACATCGGGCAAGTTATTGCGGTTAAAGGTGCCAACTTCTTAAATAGTATTGACCTTCATGGTGGTGTACTGTTTATTGGCTTTATTCTTATCTGCGCATTCATTAACTTAATGATTGGCTCTGCATCCGCACAATGGGCTGTCACTGCACCTATCTTCGTACCTATGTTGATGTTGGCGGGCTACGCGCCAGAAACTATCCAAGCCGCGTATCGTATCGGCGACTCGGTCACGAATATTATTACGCCGATGATGAGTTACTTTGGCTTAATTATGGCGATTGTTGTGAAATATAAGAAGGATGCAGGAATAGGAACATTAGTTTCAATGATGTTGCCATATTCAATCATTTTCCTGATCGGCTGGTCATTGTTCTTTATTGTCTGGGTATTTGTGTTGGGCATCCCTGTCGGTCCTGGCTCACCAATTTATTTCACGCCGGGAAGTTAAGTACAGTTTATTTTCTTTATATAAAACTAAAAAAGCTGCTTATTAAGGCAGCTTTTTTATGATTAAAATAAAATGTCAATATCTCATTGTATTAATTGGTTTTTTATTTTTATTTTTACATAAAAAAGAGAATGAACGAGATTCTTTTTGAGTAAATAGCTTAAATTAAATTATAAAAGAGGATGTATTGAAATATTTACTCATAGTTTAGTTTATTGATTTATAAAAGGTTTACTTATATTAGGATGGATTGATACTTTATTTTTTATTGAATTGGTAACAGAATCTTGAATGGATGTAAATAAGTGTCTCTATAAGTGCATTTTTAGAGTATTTATGATGTTTTAATTTGCATTTTTCCTTTTTTCAATTTAAATCCTTTATTTTTTGTTTATCTCTACATTTAATGCTTATTATTTATTATATGGCGGGCTTTGATTCTGATTTGTTCGTATTTTTTTATATGACCATCAGGATTTTAACTTTAAATGACAAGAGGGGTGATGGGTTATTTATTAAATTTCAATTAGTTATGATTTTTATGTTTAGTTACACTCTACAGCTTAAATACACAGTTCAGTTGTATTATTTAACTCGAATGCTGAGTATTATTCATCTCGTTCAGAAATTAAATAAACCCCTAGAAATTAAATAAATCCCTAGAAATTAATTATTAACTAATAAGGTATGCAAGATGAATAAAACATTAATCGCAGTTTTCTTGGCACTAACAACAACTTCTATTTCTGCAATGGCTGCGGATGCTGGTTCAGGTAAAATTACATTTAAAGGTACAGTTAATAGTGGTGCATGTACTATCGCACCTTCAGATATAAATAAAGAAGTTCAATTAGGTAGTATTTCAGCTGCAAATTTAGGAGCTGCAGGTAAAACAGGTCCACTAAATGCTTTTGAATTAAAATTACAAGATTGCCAGTTAGATTCAGGTACACCAGGAACACCTTATTCTAAAGTTAAAATTGCATTTAATGGACAACCAGATGCAACTAAATCAACTTTATGGGCAAATACAGGTAGTGCAGATAATATTGCCGTAGCATTCTTTAATAATGATGGAAAAGCAATCAAACCTGGTGATGTTTTAGAGCAAAAATTAAAAGAAGCAGAAACAACAATTATTTTATCTGCCCAAGTAGAATCAACAGGTGCAGCGACAGCAGGTAGTATTAATTCTGTTGCGAACTATGTATTAAGCTACGAGTAATATCATCTTTATTTACTTGCTAATTGCTTTACGCCTTTTTGGCGTAAAGCCTTTTCTCTGCATTTTTTAATTAAAAGAGTGAAATCATGTATTTTAAGAAAAAAAATATTTGTTATATCATTTCACTTCTTGTATGTGGTGGATATTCTAATGCAGAAACATTTAATATAAATGCACTAAATTTATCTGTCGATGATAATATTGACTTAAGCTATTTTGAAAAAAATAACTTTAGTGAAGGTTTGTATGAGACAGATATTGTTTTAAATGGAAAAAGAATTTTACGTGGCGAGAAAATTAAATTTATTAGCCATGATGGAATAATTGAACCTTGTATTACAGAGAGTGTTATTAAACGCTTTCCATTAACTGAAGATGCAAAAGAAATATTACTATCTTCGGAAGAAGACCATTGTATCAATATTAGTGCGTTGGATAAAAATGTCACTGTCGATTTTAATGACAGCGATCAAATTTTGACAATCTCTATTCCACAAAAATACCTTGCAGCGGTGTATTCATCTTGGGTTAGTCCTGAGCTACGTGACTACGGTATTGCTGGTTTAATTTTAGATTATACGGTTAGTGATAATAATTTTTACCGAAAAGGTTCTGGTAATCGTAATAACCTCAGCGCATTTGGTAATGTGGGTGCTAACCTTGCTGAGTGGCGTTTACGTGCGAATTATCAATATGAAAATAAGCTCGTTAACAGCAGTAATGATAAAAAAAGCCGCTTTGAATGGGACCAAATTTATGCATTCAGAGATATGGCGAGTTTATCGGCAAAATTATTTGTCGGCGAGATTTATATTAAATCTGATTTGTTTGATAGTGTACGCTTTAAAGGGATCAGTGTCTTTACTGACGAAAGTATGATGCCTCCTAACCTTAGAGGGTATGCACCGCAAATCACTGGTGTTGCTGCATCGAATGCGACCGTGACTTTATCTCAAAATGGGCGAATTATTAGCCAAATCAAAGTACCCGCTGGGCCTTTTGTTATTAAAGATTTGAGCCAGTCTGTGATGGGTACAATTGATGTTACTGTGACCGAAGATAATGGTAAAGAAACTACGTTCCAATACACTACCACGAATATTCCATTTTTGACCCGTAAAGGCCAAGTGCGCTATACCATGAATTTAGGGCAACTTTCGCCAGAAAATAATGAAAATATCGATAAGAATTTTATAACAGTTGAAAATTCTATCGGGGTTCTTAATAACACTTCAGTGTTTGGGGGCTTGGTTGCTACATCAAATAATCAATATCGTGCAATCAACCTTGGTGTTGGCCAAAACTTAGGTTTCTTAGGTGCTCTTTCTGTTGATGTAACCCAATCATATGCCGATGTGGGTACAAGAGAAACAGGAAAGAGCTATCGTATTAATTACGCTAAAAATTTACCGAGTATTGATGGGCAATTAACTTTAACTGGTTACCGCTTTGCTGACCGTACGTTTAATTCATTATCTAATTTTGTTGAAAAGAACTTTAGTGATAAATCGCAAGGTGAATTGGATAAAGATAAACATGTATTTTCACTGTCATATGCACAGCAATTACATTTTATGAATGCGAGTGCGAATATTTCTGCATCACGCAAAACCTATTGGAACGGAAAACAAAATAACTATTTTAGTATTGGATTAAATAAATTCTTTGATGAAGGAATTATGAAAGGAGGGAGCGTTTCTTTATCTTTAAATCAATCGCGTAACTCCCGTGATAAAACAGATAATCAAATTTATTTATCGGTAAGTAGGCCATTACAGACTGAAAGCCAAAATGCCTCAATTTCTTACTTTGCTTCTTATAGTGATCAAGATAAGCGCTATACTAATAATGTCAACTACAGTAATTATGTGAATAAAAATACAAACTATAACCTGACAGCATCAACTCAAGACGGTTTATCTCAAGGAAGTGTGAATGCGTTTATTTCACACAGTGGTGATACAGGGCAGTTGCAAATGAGCGGGGCATTATCGGACTCAATGAATTCAGCGAGTATTATGGTGAGTGGTTCAATTACAGCGACACAACATGGTATTTCAGCGCATCGATTAACGTATCGTGACCAATCTCGCTTAGTGGTTGATGTCCCTAAAGCGAAAGGTGTCATCATTGAAAATAGCCATGCTATCACCAACAGCCTTGGGTTAGCGACCATCAGTAATGTACCGACTTATTACAATATGGAATACAAAGTGGATGTCAACAACTTGCCAGATACTGTTAACGTTGAGGATAACGTTTTAGAAACGGCATTAACGGATGGCGCTATTGGTTATATCAAAATGGATGCTGACATCGGCAAATCATTAATTTCACGCATTAAATTGGTGAATGGCCAATACCCACCACTGGGTGCAGTGGTGACAAATACCTCGAATAATAAAGTTTCTGGGATCATTGCAGAATCCGGTATTGTTTACTTAACAGGGTTAAATATGGGCGACCAGTTAAGTATCAGTTGGGGAGAAGGAAAGTCATGCAACTTCTCTGCCGACAGTATTCTGGTAAAAAGCAGTGATGCCATCATGTGCAATCAGTAAAATAACGAAAAAATGGGTGAAAAATGACATTCTTTAAAAAGGTAATTTCGGTTGTTTTATTATCTGGCGTAATGACGCAAGCCCAAGCAGTATTAGGGCTTGACCGGACTCGTATTATTTTGAATCAAGCGGATGGCGGTACGAGTGTAGTCGTTGATAACCAAGATAAAACATCATCATTTTTAGCACAGACATGGATAGAAACCGCCAAAGGCGATAAATTAACAAACTCTTTAGTGGCACTCCCCTTTTTACAGAAAATAGGGCCGCTACAGAAAAAACAAATTAAAATTACGCATATGGAAGGGCTGAACACCTTACCGCAAGATAGAGAAAGTTTATTATATTTCAATGTTCTTGGAATCCCACCACAAGGCAAAGAAGCGAATGTGGTGCAGTTTACCATCCAATCACGGTTGAAACTGTTCTATCGCCCAAAAGGAATTAATTACCCATTATCTGCGGATAAAGATTTTCAACAGGATCTTAAAGTCGCTAAGCAAGGGGAAAGCTTAAAATTAACTAACCCAACACCATTTAATATTATTGTTACGAATATTAATGTGGATAGAAGCAAGGATAACCAATTTCCAGAAACTGTTGTTGCGCCTTTCAGTGATGCAGTTGTCACATTGAAAAAAGCATCTTTAAACAGTTTTGAGGTTGCTTATATTGATGACTTTGGTGGGTTAAAGTTTAATAAATACCAATGTGATTCATCACAGTCTTGCCAGTTATTGCCACAGGCGAAAAAATAAATGAAAAGCTTTAATCATACAAAAAAAGATCACAAGAAAAGACTGATTAAAGGCATATTAGGGTCTTTATTATTACTCTCAGGAGCGTCGTCTTATGCGGGGGTAAATTGTAAACCTGGCAGTGGGAATGCCTGGTTTCCTCTACCTTTGATATCGATTGATATGAATACAACTCCTGGTCCTATTCCTATAGGCACTGAGTTAGGCAGTGGACGCTCGATGATGGCATGGGAATGTAATTTTTCGGGATCTGTAGCGGATAGAACGATTTGGTTTTATAACCAAACGCCAGCCCAGACTAAGGCATATCTCTTATCTAGTGGTATTCAGGTTTATCAACATTCTTATAGCCTTAGCAAGGTTGTTGAGATTACGGCACCGAACACACCGCGTTTAGAAGTAGGTTCTTGGGGGGTAGGTACACAAAATATTGGGTTATGGCATGTGTTTACGCTAAAAAGAGGATATGGTGAGCTAAAATCTTTTGATACAGGAAATTTTGTTGTTGGTTATCATACAGATGGAGTAGGGCAACGTATAGGAGACTTATATACTATCCGTCTAGTTGGGAAGTTGGTTAACTATTGTCCCACTCCGATAGTAACAATGAGCGATAAAGTCGTTGATTTTAAAGAGCTTACTCCTGAGCAATTCAATAATGGTAAAACGGTTAAAGAGAATTTTAATATCACGTTAACGCCTATTTCTACTTGTGAAGCGGCACTTGAAGTTAGCGTGGCTTTTCAAAGTAACAGTGGTGTTGTGAATAAAAAATATTTGATGTTTGACAATGGGTTACAAATTGCAATTACGGATAAAAATTTAGGACAGGAAATCAACTTTGACCAGTATTACTATAAAGGTCAAATTTCTCAGCAACGACCTGGAAGCTACCAATATACTGCTGAATTATCGAATAAAAGTAATGATCCAATTAAATCAGGGCAATTTAGTAATACTGTAAATGTATTATTTTCATACCGTTAACGTTACCTCATCTTATTTCATGAAAGCCCATCATATTGAATATGATGGGCTTTTTTGTTTTCATGGTTTCAATCAATTTAGCCATTTATAGCTTTAAGTCTTATTATTTTATAGATGTATGTTTCACTCTATCTTGGGGATATAAAATGCCATCAAAAAGAAAATGTTAACGTTTGGTTAATCGATAACATTTCACATTGAAGATTTGTTAGATAAAAAAACTGTATTTTTAGGATATGTGAGATAAGTAACCATATTTGATGATGGCATTTACCCGAAAAATGATGAGTTCGCTAGACAATGTTTCATACACCTTACTTATATTAAGGGTAAATCATATATTAATAGTCAAAAATCAGATATTTTAATAAATAAAATTAATGTTTTGTTTTATTTATTACTCGTATGTGAATTTGTTATTTTTATTTTATTTAATTAGTATTGCTCGCAGTTAGTTATTCTTATGTTATTCAGTATCTACTTTGTATTTTTCAGAAAGGAAATAAAAATGGCAGCTAGATATCCTATTGCCAAAATAGTAGGGAGCAGAATAAAGAAGCTTAGAAGGGAGTATGGACTAACGGGAACTGAAGTGGCAATGGCTTTGAATGTTAGTCAACAACAGTTTTCTCGCTATGAACGAGGTATTAATAGAATAGATATCGATTCATTAGTTATGATTGCAGACTTCCTTAAAGTCAGTGTTCATTATTTCCTTGAAGATATAGATTTAGAACAATCAAAAAATTGGACCTCTGAATACAATTCATTATTAAGTCATGGTTTTTATTCAAAAAATAAAAAAAATGAAGATTAGTATTTGTTTTAAGGATCTCCTTATATTTACGGTTCATGTTAGTGGTTATATTACTTCACATGTTATCGGACATCTCAAGTCATTAAAATAATGATACGAATAAAGTTAACTGAATTCTAGTTATATCAATAATACGATTGGTATGACTGTGTACCAACTAAGGTATTGCCTTAGTATATATTAATAATATCATGAAATAAGGGTTTAAAATGAAAAAGACGCTATTAGCATCTTCAATTATCGCATTAACATTCACTGCTGCATCAACTTCATTCGCTGCGGATGTAGGAAGTGGTACTATTGAATTTAATGGTACAGTGAATACGGGTGCTTGTACTATTGCTCCTTCTTCTGTTAACAAAGAAGTTCAATTAGGTTCTGTTCCAGCGGCATCATTACAAACAGCTGGTTCACAAGGTCCAAATGTTGATTTTACATTAGAATTAACGGATTGTATTTTGGACCCTACTGCAAGTGGTACTGATTATTCTAAAGTAACAGTTAAATTCACTGGCCAAATGGATGCAGCAGGCACCTTATGGGCAAGTACTGGTACTGCTACCAATGTTGGTGTGTTATTCCAAAATGCAAGTGGAACAAATTTAAAAACAAATGATACTGTTGAGCAAAGCTTAAATGCAGGAACAAATGTTATTAATTTATCTGCTCGTATGCAGGCATTAGGTGCAGCTACAGCCGGTTCTGTTAAATCTACAGTCGCTTACGTTTTAGATTACCAATAAGTATTAATATAAAAATATTAAAAAAATAATAAATCTTATATTTGCTGATTATGCTGTGTATAGCAATTGCTTCACAGCATTTTCAGTTATATGAGTTCATTCAATAAATCCATTATAGAATATTGCGGCTAATGAAAAAGAACAATTTTAATAAAAACATAGTGACTAGTTTAGTATCTAGTTTATTGTTTTACACTTACTATGTTAATGCGGATTCTGTTCAATTTAATGAAGACGCATTATCTATTTTGGGTAATACTAATATCGATTTAAGTGCATTTGAGAAAAATAAAATTAGTGAAGGTTCTTATTTTTCTAATGTATCGGTAAATGGTCGAAGAATTAATTATTTTGATCAAATAAATTTTTTAAGAAAAGATGAAAATATACAACCTTGTATTTCTAAAGGCTTAGTGGAAGTTATTGGATTAAAAGAAGATTTTATTAAAGAAGTGCCTACATGGGAAAATGGTCAGTGTTATGACCTTGCATCACAGGATAAAAACATTCAGGCTAGATTCGATGATGAAAAGCAAGAGTTAATGCTTTCAATACCTCAAGCTTACTTTCAGTATTCTGATGACAATTGGGTTCCACCTATGCAGCGGGAAGTTGGGGTTAATGCGCTCGTCTTGGATTACAACCTTGTTGAAAACTATATTAAATATAAGAATACTCGAGACATTAATAATTTTAGCTCATTCGGTTCTGTTGGTGCGAATGTAGGGCGTTGGCGTGTCCGTAGTAATTATCAATACCAAAAAGACTTTAATGATAATAAAAATGATAATTTTAAATGGGTACAAACTTATTTATTTACAGATTTACCTAGTTTATCTGCAAAATTTTTTGCGGGTAAATATTATACAGTAAGTAATGTATTTGATTCTGTACGTTTTAACGGTGTTAGTGTCTTTACTGATGAGAACATGTTACCAGCTTCTCTAAGAGGCTATGCACCGAGTGTTACTGGAACCGCGACAAGTAATGCGACGGTTACTATATCGCAAAATGGACGTATTTTGAATCAAATGAAAGTGGCACCAGGGCCTTTTTCAATTGATAATTTAAGTTCCTCTTTATCGGGGGCTCTTGATGTTAAAATTACAGAGGAAGACGGCTCTATACGTGAGTACCAAGTATCCTCGACTAATATTCCATTTTTAACACGCCCAGGCATGGTGCAATATAAACTAAATGCAGGTCGGTTAGACCCAATGGGATATAAAAACATTAATGATGATTTTATATCAACTGAAGCCTCTTGGGGGATCCTCAACAATTTGTCTATTTTTGGTGGTATTTTCGCAACCTCTAATGATGAATACCATGCCTATAATGCGGGTGTTGGGGTAAATATGGAACGCTTTGGTGCAATATCTTTTGATATTACACAGTCGAGAAACCAACTACAGGATGTCGCTTTACATACTGGTGAAAGTTACCGTATTAATTATGCAAAACGTTTTTCAAATTCGAGTAGACTGGATTTAACAGGGTATCAGTTTTCTAACGAAGGCTTCATGTCAGTGAATGACTATATTAGTTTAAAAGAAACTCCGTTAACGCCACATTATCGGCAGAAAAATGTATTTACGACTTCTTTTACACAACAACTCCCTGATTTACAGGCTGATATAAGTTTAAGTTACTCTCGGGAAAGTTATTGGAAAGAATCAAAAAATAACAATACTCTTAATTTATCATTTAATAAAACAATAAACACAAGTTTTATAAATAATGCGATTTTATCATTATCAATTGGTGAAAGTAGCTACGTAAAAGGTAAACGCTCTAAGCAAGCATACCTTTCGTTAAGCGTCCCATTTGGTGGTGAAAGAAATTCACGGATTCAATATTTTAGTTCTTATAATGATATTGATAAGAAATATAATAGTAATATTAATTACAACTCTAAAATTAATGATAATAACGTTAGTTTAGGTTTATCAAGTAAAGACTTTTTTGAAAATGCGGCAATGAACGCATCCGTTTATCGTGACACGCAATATGGTACTGCACAACTAACGGGGTCGTATGGTGAAGACTACCATACATTAAGTGGTTCTCTAGACGGCTCTTTGACCATTACCAGCCAAGGCCCAGTCTTACACCGACGAGTTTATGATAACCAAGCTCGTATGGTTATTGATACAGATAAGGCGAAAGGGGTATCAATTAATAAAAATGAATCAGTCACGAATGGGTTTGGTTTAGCCGCAATTAGTAATGTTCCAACCTATTATAGGTCGACTCAGTATGTTGACCTTAATAATGTACCAGACAATGTCAGCATTGATGACAGCGTGATTGAATCAAATTTAACTGATGGTGCGGTTGGTTATTCAAAACTCAATACATTAGTAGGTGAAAAAGCGTTAGTCACAATTAAATTCCCTGACGGCAGTACGCCTCCATTTGGTGCTTTAGTTTATGGCTCTGATAATAAAAATGTATTGGGAATGATTGCAGAGGAAGGGCAAGTTTATTTAACAGGCTTCCAGCCAGACCAACAATTAATAGTTAAATGGAGTGGTGACCAGTCATGTCGAATTATGCTAGGTAAACAAACTCATTTAGCCAGTAAGAATATAACCTGTAATAAAGAATAGAAAATTATGAAAAAACTTAAATTAATAATGAGTGCTTTAATTTTAATTAGCACATACACACATGCATCAATTTCTGTTGACCGTACTCGCGTTATTTATGATGAAGCAAGTAAAGGTGTTAGCGTTGTGATTGAAAATATTGATAAAAAAGATCCTTATTTAGTTCAATCATGGATCGAGAATGAAAATGGCGAAAAAATTTCAGAACCACTGATTGCTTTGCCTTTATTACAACGTGTTGAAGCGAATCAAAAGAAGCAAGTTAGAATTAGTTTATCAAAAAATGATGTGAAAATACCGAACAACCAAGAGTCATTATTTTACTTTAATGTCTTGGGCATTCCACCGAAAACTAAGTTAGAAAATGCAGTTGAAATTGTCATTCAATCACGTTTTAAATTATTTTATCGTCCGAGTGAATTGAAAAAATACCCTAATAATGATTGGCAAAAAGAGTTGAAAGTGGAGAAAGTGGGAAAGTCATTAAAATTAACTAACCCGACTCCCTATCACATTGTTGTGATTAATGTTAATGATAATGAATCTAAAGTTCCTGATTTTAAAGAAATTGTCGTGAAGCCAAATAGCAATGCAACATATTTACTATCAGATAAACAAGTGAAATCACCAAAAATGATTGTGACTTATATTGATGATTATGGAACACCAAACTTATTGAAATATACATGTAATACAACTTGTTCCTTGTCAAATGAAAAGGATAAGAGGTAAGTTATGTTAATTTTGAAAAAAATAAATGCATTCGCTATATTATTTTTATTTTTGCTAAGTTTTCAATCAGTAGCTGCTGTTAATAATTGTGTACCGAGTTCCGGAGCTACATCTATAGAACAAGAATTAACCTTTGATATTACAAATAGTAGTACTTCAATTGCAAATGGTACCTTATTGACATCAGCAATGAGCTCATATGTATCAGTGAGATGTGAGTTTACTGGTTCATCAAGCACAGCTAATGCAGTTTACTTTAAGAATACAATGCCAAGTGCAATTAAAACATTGTTGATTAATAGTGGTGTCAGTGTGACACAACAAAATGCAATTTCATCTCCTAATCCAGTAACGATAACCAACCCAACTGTTCCGAATATTTATTTAGGGTATTGGAGTCAACCAGAGACAGGAATTACACGTAATATTGCTTTTATGTATAACTTCTATGTTTACAAGGGGGCTAATGCTCTTAAACCTTTTGATACTGGGTTATTTTTATTAGGAACTCATGTGGATTATTTAGGTAAGGATTTAGGCGGACCAACTTATGTGCGAATTAAAGGTAACTTAACCTTACTCTGCCCTGCGCCAGCGGTGAATATCACAGCTTCTAATGGGGGAAGTGTAAACTTTGATACGATTTCACCTAAACAAATGAATGCGGGAGATGTGGTTAGCCGAACTTTTAATTTAGGTATGTCAGTGCCACAAGACTGCGAAACAGGACTGAATATATCAGTTCGTTTTGAACCCAATAATAATACGGTGCTAGGCGGAAAATATCTTGATATGGGTAATGGATTACAAACGCTATTAACCCGTAATTCAACTGATATTAACTATAATGAAAGTTACAGTATTGGTGAAATCATGCCACAATCACCGATTAGTGTCCCTTTTACTGCGACATTAAGCAAGATTGCAGGCAGCACCATCGCTTCAGGTCCGTTTTCTAAAACAGTTCGAGTTGTTGTTTCATATTAAGAGTGTTAATTGACATTTTTTTATGGTGTTATATTGAATATACATATTCTGATGCTGAGTATCATTAAATGAAAAAACTCAAATTAGTATTAGTTGATGATCATCCCATTGTGCTTTCAGGTTTGAAAGATACACTTTCTCAATCAATGAATTTAGAAATTTTAGGTGCCTACACTCAGGATGCTGAACTATTTTCTTTCTTGAAAAAAAATGAGGTTGATGTGATCGTAACTGATTATATGATGCCTAATAATACCCAATCTAGCGATGGCCAGAATTATATTCAATTTTTACGTCGTCAATACCCAAATATTGCTGTGATTGTATTAACGATGGTTTCTAACCCAATGATTATACAAATGTTATATGATTCGGGGGTGAGCGCGGTGGTGTCAAAAGAGGCACCATTAAGCGACCTGATGAAGGCTATCACATTAGCGGGGCAAGGCCGCCAATATCGTGTTCCTGTTGCAGATATGACAACGACATTAAAAAGCCGTAATGCGGTAACATTAAATGATAGGGTAAAGACATTATCACCTCGTGAACTTGAGGTATTGCGCCTTTTTGTTCAAGGAAAACCTATTGTTGATATTGCAAAGCAATTAAACCGCAGTGATAAAACTATCAGCTTACAGAAAAATGCAGCAATGCGTAAATTGGGTGTTGATAATAATCAAGCGTTAATCAGTTATTGCCTTACACACCATTTATTTGACTGATTTTTTTTATCCAATTAGCTAATTGATTGCAGATATTCTGGTTAACCTGAGTATCAATGTGTGTTGATGCCTGTGAATCTAATGATGCCTCAAACTCCCGAAGCTCATTAGCTAATTCACGTTGTTCAACACTAATTAATGCGCCACGGATACGGTGGGATAACTGCTTTATTTCATCAGTATTATTATCTTCGACAGCTCGGCAAAATTGAGCAATATCGGTAATAAAATGATGAATAATTTTTTCTCTATCCTCTCCATTTAGTGGGTTAATCATTTTTAGGGAGGCCGTTTCTAAAGTTGAGGAGGAGTAAATCGGGAATAAACGGTTGAATAATTGAATTAAGGTTTCTAGCTCTATAGGTTTTACAAGCCATGAATCCATTCCAGATTCTAGGCATCGCTCTTCTTCTTCTTTTAATCCATTCGCAGTAACACCAATAATCGGACATGTTTCACCTTCACTGCGTAGCTGTTGTGCGAGTTCATAACCATTACGATAGGGCATATTAACGTCTGTAAGGATGATATCGACAATTTCGTTATCCCAAATTACCAACGCTTCTTCACCATCATTGGCAATAAATACCTTACAACCGAGTAATTCAAGCTGCTCTTGTAGAACAACTTGGTTAATGGGGTTATCTTCAGCAATTAAAACGCGAAGCGGATATTTATGCATATGAGTTTGTATACGAGATGTTGGACAAATAAGGGGTAACTGTTCTTTATTATTTTGTAGTAAGAATAACTGCTGATTTAATTCGGATAGTCGAAAATTCATCTCAGGGCTTACCCATTGTTGTCCATCCCAATGCGTCGGCAGAGGAAACGATGGAATTAAGATGCCGACAGCAATAACGGATGAGGTATCTATGGGGAGGCTATTTTCTGTGAAATAAACATTAGCTCCCCAACGTTTTAGCCATTGTGTTATATTTTCAGTCAATAATGGGTTTGGGGTTTGTAACCAAATATTGGTATTTTTTAGTGGTAACCAATGTGGTTGCTGTATATCGAGTGCTAAAGGTAGTGTCACGAGAAACGAGCTACCAACCCCAGTTTCACTTTGTAAGCTTATTTGCCCATCCATCAATTTAATAAGTTTAGAGCAAATAAATAGGCCTAAGCCAGTACCGCCATAGGCATGAATTTCTGAATGAGCTTGATAAAATGGCTCAAATAATTTTATTTGTTGTTCAGGACTAATTCCAACACCGGTATCACTGACACGTATTAATATATTATTATTACTTCTTTTAAGTTCAATAGTAACCGTACCCCTGTGGGTAAATTTAATTGCATTACTGAGTAAATTACCTAAGATTTGTTGCAGTCGAGCAGAGTCACCAATTCTATTTGCTTGTACACTTGGGTCAATAATAGCAAATAGGAGTAACCCTTTTTGCTGAGCAATACCTTGATATAATTGAACAGTTTGTTGTACTAATTCTAATAAATCAAATGGCTGATTATGGATTTGAATTTGATTAGCTTCTATTTTGCTAATATCTAAAATATCGCCAATTAATTGCATAAGTAATTGGGACGTTGTTGATATTCTCTCAATAAAATGAGCTTGTTGAGGTGAAAGAGAGGTATTTGCGAGTAATTCTAACGTGCCGATTAGGCCATAAAGTGGGGTTCGTATTTCATGGCTCATTGTTGCTAAAAATGTCGATTTAGCTCGGTTAGCTTCTTCTGCAAGCCGCTTAGCATCATCAAGTTGTTTTTCAGTTTCTGCTTGGATGGTAATATCAGTAAATGCGCATAAAATAACAGGACGCTGTTGGTAATAAGTTGCTGTACTCACAACATAGAGGACATGCTCCCCTGATTTTAAAGTTGTTTTAACGTGTTCTGTGTCAGAAAGAACCTTGATGAGTAATTCATTATATTCATTTGAGTCGCGGGGGGGCGCTGTATTGGTTATTTTTAGCCAGTAACGAGCTAACTCATTCGCGAAGCGTAACTGCTGGGTTTCTTTATCTATTACACATAATCCGATAGGTGTTGTTGCGATAAGTGCTTGGTTAAATGCTTCA
Source organism: Providencia sp. PROV130 (assembly GCF_028482225.1). Classification (NCBI taxonomy): domain Bacteria; kingdom Pseudomonadati; phylum Pseudomonadota; class Gammaproteobacteria; order Enterobacterales; family Morganellaceae; genus Providencia; species Providencia sp. PROV130. The sequence continues at coordinate 106,644 of NZ_JAMPQC010000007.1, forward strand.
TTTTCTAAGATGGCTTGTTGGGAGTCTATTGCGGGTTGTAAAATTTTTCGTTGGTACCAGCGGTGGTATCCCCACCCACAAAATAAACTAAAGAAAAGTGCAATAACTAAGCTGATAGGAAACCACAGGTTGTCTTCAAAAAAAGCAGCATAACTAATTCTATAATATCCCGTCCATTCGTCAGTTTTAGATGAAAGCTTAAGAACTAGGCCATCCTTGGTATAAAAAATACCTTCTAATGCTTCTTCCTCAGGCGCTTGGGTTGTTCCAAGTAACTGACCATATTTTGTATGAATTAGCCAAAATTGATGTGTGAGTGTGGGGTTTAACATTCGTTCCAGCACACTTAACCTAGCTTGGCTTAACATACTGACCGCATAAATATTTTTAGGGGAAATATGAGCATTTTGCCATAAATGTTCATCAAAACCGGCTGGAATAATCCCGATGAGAATATTATCAAAAGGCACTGGACGTAGCCAAATAATTTGTTTTAAGTCAGCCGGTTGCGATTCTGAAAACTGAGCATGGATAGCAGGTAAATTTTTCCTGACGTTATCAATAACGGAATAATATAAATTTGGAGATATGGATTCATTTCCTAACACAGTGCCAACAGAAGGCACACTAATACTAATTTGGTCGTGCTCATTGACAAAAAATACAGCCGCGGCTGGGAAATAGGATCCCCCCCAAAACGTGGAATAATAATCAGCTAAATAAGCCCCCAGAGAAAATAATATGCTGGGCACTTTGGTGCATTCTAAACTTTTATCACAAGCTAGCGTGAATGGCATTGCGACTAAAGACTCTTTGCCTTCGAGTAGGTGTAATGATAGTTTGGTTGGTAGTGATTGCTCTTGTATTGCATAAGTTCGGCTTTCAACTAGCTCTGATAGGTCTTGGTTTTGCTTATTTAGCGATCTTAAAAATTTCTCTTGCTCATTGATATAACCTATTAGTGACCTAAAATCGACTTCTAACCGCTTAGTTTCTTGTTGGACAATGCGTTCTGCGCTCCAAAATAATGTTGCTATTAGGATAAACAACAGAGGGAAGGCGACAGTGAGTATGCTGTTCGTGCGTCCTGATGTGCGAGTTATCCTTGAAAATGCAGTCGGAGAAGGGGTAGGCATAGTGCTGTTCTCATCGATTATAGGCAAACTCCATAATTTTCATAATAATATAAAATAAACAAATTAAACAATATTTCTTTATGCCAAAGGTTAGACAATTGCTGAATTGTAATAGTCTTTCAAATCATCTAATTCCCAACCAAAACCATTTAAATTAGTGATATGGTGTGAAAGTTTAGGATGATGGCTAACGATATAGAATAGCCTATGGTAAAAATCTGGAAAGTTAATACCGAGTATAAGAATAAATTTAAATAATACATCTACGGTTAATGCATTCTCACCTCGTTCATAACGAGATAATTGCTGTTGGCTAATACCTAGCTCTTTCGCAATGCTCTCACCGCTAATACCTAACTCTTGTCGGTATTCTTGTAAGCATTTACCAACTAGCTGGCTGATATAATAAGTTGTATCTTTTTTCTTTTTCATGTGGAAACTTGACCCTAGTATCATTGATTCATAAAACTATTTTTATCTTTAAGAGTAAATTATGGCAAAAATAAAATTTTAGAATATAAGGTATTCCTTAATTAAAAATAATATTAAGTCATTTATTTCAGGTTCATATGCAGAGTCTTATTTTAAACATTATAGTTATTTTCTTTTTATTTTAGAGAACTATTTTTGTTGCTTAACAGTATGTTAAGCATTGATTGTGAATTGCTCGGTAAGGTTTAGTTGGCTTTATTGCATTAAGGCTTGGTTACATTCTCATTACAAATTATTATTATTTATTGTTTAATATTGTATTTGATTATTTTTTTAGCTCAATAGATGGGAATAAAAAATGATATTATGGTTTTTTAGTGGTTTATTTGAATAACTATTAATATAAAAACTTATTTTTAGGTTCTTAAATGAGACAACAGGCCAGTAAATACACGTAATAAGAGTGAGTGAGAGCCGTTTAATGGATAAATTGAGAAAAGGGTGAGAATAATAATCTAGTTATAAACCTTAGCGTTTGGCTTTTTCTAGTTACATTCTAATTATTTGGTATAAGTCAAGTCAATGAACTTTGGCTTATGGTTATTTTTATATCTATATTCTGTATATAGGCTTATTACTCATAGATTGCAAACAGAGAGTATAGAGAAATAGGTGTTTAGAGGAGAGTAAAGGCCATTCCGTGCTTTTAGCCTAGTTGGCTAAGTATGAGTATTTGGAAATACAAAAGCAAAAACCCGCCTTTTGGGCGGGTTCTTTAAATAGTGGTGCCCGGACTCGGAATCGAACCAAGGACACGGGGATTTTCAATCCCCTGCTCTACCGACTGAGCTATCCGGGCAACGGGGCGCATTAAACCGTATTCAGCCGTTTGCGTCAATGCATTTTTAATAAAAAAACACTTTTTTTTACTGAGTGTTTTCTTTTTCAACAAAAAGTGTGCGTTTAGTATGCGTTAATTAGTTTTTTAGCTTAACGCTCCTTTTTTACGGCACAGTGCGATTGTTAGGATGTCCTCTGAAAGGTGTTGTGCAATATCAACATCTTGAATGTCCCTTTGTACTAATAAGCGGTTTAAACAGCCTTCAAGCACTAATTCCATTTGGTTAGCGACTAGTTCAGAGTCTTCAATATCCAATTCATCTAACAGGTCTTTGGTGAAGTTAAAGGAATTGTCTTTCTGTAAACGACTGAGCTGATGGATTGGGTGCTGTGAGTCAGGGTAATAATTACAAGCAGAAATAAACAAACAGCCAGGAAAACGCCCTTCACTGACTTTTTCAGACAATTGTTGGTAACGGGCCATTAATTTTTGTTGCGGGCTTAGGGATTCATCTAGCAAGGTTTGGCGCTGCCATACTTCAATTTGTTGGCTATGATAGCGCAAACAATCATAAACAAGAGCTTCATCGTCTGGCCAGAACTGCCGAATTGTAGAGAAATCAGATTCAATTTCACTGAGTAAATTTTCTGTGGATGCGGATAAACCTTGGATTTCCAGTTGATTTAACGCATGGCTCAAAATAATTTCACGTTGGATAGGCATTGTTAACTCCATCACAATAATGTCTGATTTTTCTCCATCATAACAATGTTCAATTGTGAATTATAGCGGTTTGCAGTGCTATCATGAGTCGCCGTTTCTGAGAGGGGGGGATAAAACCAAATAAGAAATTGAATGGGATTCAAAAGTGAGTAGTTTAAAGCACACAGGAGGGGGAAGAACCCCCCTGGAACGAACTTCATGGGTTTATATCAGACTTTAATTGATCAATTTAGCTTCTAATGCCGCATCGATATAGTAAAACTGAAAGACTTTATTCATAAAGTCATCGATGTCATGTTTTCGCAATTCGAGAGCTTGTAAAATGTCCAAAAGACCTTGGATAGTAATGGCATTTTTACCTCTTTCATAGCGGGAAACTTGCTGCTGGCTGATTCTTAAGCGAGAAGCTAATTGTGCACCAGTTAAACCAACCACTTTTCTGCGGTGCTTTAAAAAGGTTCCAATATAAACGGTTACATTTGTATTTTCACTTCGTTGAGTATTTAGCATGCCTCCTCCAAATAGATAAATTTTGCTAAAATAAATTATCTTGTTATTAAACTTTCTTGATATTTAATTCGTATCACTTAATTAATTAAATGATCATTATCAGGTTTTTCGGGTATTATTAAACAAGGGTGAGTTAATTATTACCAATATTTATGGCGGATTGATTTTAAATTTTTGATAGATGATTTCTATCTTTGATACCCTCAATCCGTGTGGTTGAAATGTCTTTTTGGTTTAATTATCTTTTTAAATTAAATTATTGGTTTTTTATTTTAATTTTCTTTTGTTTTTCTTTTTTTTTGGAGTTATATTTTTATTGATGGTTTTGATAAAATAAATGAGGTGGCTTGTTATTACATGCTTATAGTCATTGTTTGTTACACTTATATGTAGAGTATTAATATACTTATATTGTTAGAAAAATTTTTATCTCTGATTTATGCATAATTAAATTCAATATATTTTAAATATATCTTTTTAAGATATGGTTTGAGTTTTTATCTAAATGATTATTGTATTTTTATAATTGCTTACGTGATTTTATATAAGATAACAAAAATAATATGTTATAGGTAGGTATAGAAAACCCGTGCTATTCGCACGGGCCTGCATAAGATTAATTGTAACTAATATAAACTATAGGATCATACCGCCAAATAAGAAGCCGAATGAAACAGCTAATGCGACAGCGATAGTGCCTGGAATAAAGAATGGATGGTTAAAGACGAATCGGCCAATACGCGTTGTCCCTGTGTCATCCATCTGTACTGCAGCAACCAGTGTTGGGTAGGTAGGCAGAATAAATAGACCAGAAACCGCAGAGAATGATGCGATAGCAGTTAATGGGCTAACATTCAGCGCTAATGCCATTGGCATTAGAGCCTTCGCTGTTGCGGCTTGTGAGTATAGTAAAGCGGAGCAGAAGAAGAAAATAACCGCTAACATCCAAGAATGTTCATGAATTAAATCACCCGCAGTTTCTTTGATCCAGTCAATGTTGTGTTGTACGAATGTATCACCTAACCAAGCCACACCTAAAATACAAATACATGCACTCATACCTGCTTTAAAGGTACTTGAGTTCAAGATAGCATCAGTATTTACACGGCAGAAAATAGTGATTAATGTCGCCACAGTCAGCATGATAATCAAAATCGCATTTGTGGTGTTCATTAATGGTGTTTCAACAATCCCTAAACTTGGGCTGTTAATGATGGCATAGCAGACAACGCCAACAACCCCAAGCAAGAACAGCAGTACAGAAGACTTAGCACCCGCTTTGATTTCTTTAACTTGGCTACCGCGCAGTTCAACTAAACCTTCCGCTAAACGTTTTTGGTAGATAGGGTCATCAGATAATTTAGAGTTAAACGTCCAAGAGATGATGAACGACATCAAAATGATAGCAAGGAATGTCGCAGGTAATAGAACACTCAGAAGTGAGATATAGCTGACTGTGTTACCTGCACCCACCATTGCTGGGTTTTCCATGACGGATGCCATGTAAACCACTGCCGCAGAAATTGGTGATGCTGTAATACCTATCTGTGCTGCAACGACCGCAGTCGATAATGGACGACAAGGTTTTACACCTTGTTCTTTAGCGACTTCTGCAATAACAGGCAGTGTTGCTAATGAGATATTACCTGTCCCTGCGAAAAGTGTCAGAAAGTAGGTAACAATAGGTGCAAGAATGGTGATGTACTTAGGATTACGACGCAGTAATTTTTCGGTTTGGGCGACTAAATAGTCCAGACCTCCAGCAATTTGCATTGCAGAGATAGCGGCAATAACAGCCATGATGATTGAGATAACGTCAAATGGAATGGTTCCTGGTTTTACGCCAATAGCTGCGAGTACCAGTACACCAAGGCCACCGGCAAAGCCGATACCTATCCCACCTAAACGGGCCCCCAAAAAGATGGCCAGCAGAACAATAATAAATTCTACGGCTAACATAGTGTTTACTCCTCGACAAAATGAAAATTAAAATTATGAAACTGTTATGTTAATTATTTGTGTGTGTATTAATCAAAAAAGGCACGCTTTCTGTTGAGAGGCGTGCCTTTATTTTTAAGTATTATTTATGATAAACATAAATTTTTAGTCATCAAAGCGTTTTGCTTTATAAGCTGGGTGTTTTAAGTTCTCAACAGAGAAAATATCATCCAGTTCTGCTTCAGTCAGTAAACCGCGTTCTAAAACAACTTCGCGTACGCTCTTACCCGTTTCAGCACAGATTTTACCTACGATATCACCATTATGGTGACCAATGAATGGGTTCAGATAAGTGACGATACCGATGGAGTTAAACACAAATGCTTCACAGATTTCTTTGTTCACAGTAATGCCGCTAATACATTTTTCTTGCAGGTTACGACATGCGTTGCTCATCAGAGAGATAGACTCGAACATCGCTTGGCCAATCGCTGGTTCCATTACGTTTAATTGTAATTGACCTGCTTCAGCAGCCATCGTTACACAGATATCATTACCAATAACTTTGAAACATGCTTGGTTGACGACTTCAGGAATAACAGGGTTAACTTTTGCTGGCATGATAGACGAACCAGCTTGTAACTCAGGTAAGTTGATTTCTTTAAGGCCAGCACGAGGACCTGAAGATAGCAGACGTAAGTCGTTACAAATTTTAGACAGTTTCATCGCTAGACGTTTTAACCCTGCATGAACAGTGATGTAAGCACCACAGTCAGAGGTTGCTTCGATTAAGTCTTCTGCTGGAACGCATGGTAAACCAGTCACTTCTGCTAATTTTTTAACTGCAAGTTCTGAGTAACCAGGTGCCGTATTCAGGCCTGTACCAATAGCAGTTGCGCCTAAGTTAACTTCGAGCAGTAATTCAATGCTGCGTTTTAAGTTTTTCTCTTCTTCTTTTAAGAGAGTAGCGAAAGCATGGAATTCTTGGCCGACAGTCATTGGAACGGCATCCTGCAGCTGGGTACGTCCCATTTTCAGAATGTCTTTGTATTCTTCCGCTTTAGCTTCAAAGCCTTTTTTCAGGTATTCAACAGACTCAATTAACTTCAATATAGAATTATACACTGCGATACGGAACCCTGTAGGGTATGCATCGTTAGTGGATTGACTTTTGTTTAGGTGGTCATTTGGGTTTAAGAATTCATACTCACCTTTTTTATGGCCCATCAGTTCAAGACCGATGTTTGCTAGAACCTCGTTGGTATTCATGTTCAGTGATGTGCCCGCACCACCTTGGAATACGTCAACCGGGAATTGGTCCATGCATTTGCCTTCATTTAGAACAACGTCACACGCTTTGATGATGGTATCCGCGATATTACGTGGAATAGTGTGCTGTTCTTTGTTGGCTAAAGCCGCCGCTTTTTTAACCATAACCATGCCACGAATAAATTCTGGGACATCGTTAATGGTGCGGTCGCTGATATAAAAGTTTTCAATCGCACGCAGAGTATGAACACCATAATAGGCATCAGCTGGAACTTCTTTTTTACCTAACAGGTCTTCTTCGATACGAGTATTGTTTGACATGAGAACCTTCTTAATTAGATTACAGTTACTGTCCGTTTATGCGCTTTAAAAATCGATACTTCGTAAAACAAAATTCACAGGTGATTAATATTGCAAAGTAAAACTTTACAAGCAATTAACACCGTCTACTACGTTGTCAGCATTATGATCTACTGATTTATGGGTAGATGATATGCTTTTAATCATCTATTGCCTTGAACCTAGATCACTATATAGTTTGATTTATGCAACAGATTTCACGTTGTGTGATATTCATCACAGATAAGTGCCATTAATGAAAAAAATCTGTGAGTTGAAAAGCGTTATATCTGCCCCAATTATTATGGCTATACTAAAGAAAAAAGCGAATATTGATGGTTGTCTCTTAGATGCAGTTCACAAAGGTTTCCCTAGGGGCGTAAAATAATCGATAGCTTATTGAAATAAAGGAGAACTTGTGCGCTGGTTACCACTCATTCTGATATGTATTCTCGTTTACATTGAATCCGTCATTTTTGTGCGGGTTGCATCTGAAGTTGGAGTTTTAATGACGTTAATTTTAGTCGTTTTGACATCCTGCTTAGGTGTGTCACTTGTGAAAAATCAAGGCATGAAAAATGTACTGCAAATCCAACAAAAGTTAGCGTCGGGTGAAAGCCCAGCAGCTGAAATGATCAAGAGCGTTGCATTGGTCTTAGCGGGTTTCTTGTTGATTGTGCCTGGGTTCTTTACGGATTTTATTGGCTTACTGTTATTACTACCGCCAATTCAAAAGCTTATTGTAATGCGCTTAATTCCTCATATTCGTTTCTACCAACCAGGTTCTGGTTTTAACCAAACGGGAAATAGCGGCTTTCAACGTGGCGATACTTTTGAGGGGGAATTCCAACGTAAGCAAGATGATCCTTCTTTTACAATCGATAATTCAGATAAAACAGATTCATCAGATAAAGACGATCGTCCTAAACCATAAAACCATCCTATTTATGGGGAGATAAAAATGAAAAATTTTTTATCTCCCCCCTTGAAGTCCCTCTTCTTCGCCCCAATCTGCTCAAACATGGTACTAGTTTATTTAAGACATGCTGGTATCGTCCTTTTACCTAGTATGGACTTTATTTATAGGAGAACTATTAATGAAAATTCGTCCATTGCATGACCGTGTTATCGTTAAACGTAAAGAAGTTGAATCAAAATCTGCAGGCGGGATCGTTCTGACGGGTACTGCCGCAAGCAAATCAACTCGTGGTGAAGTTCTTGCAGTTGGCAACGGCCGCATCCTCGAAAATGGTGAAATCAAAGCACTGGATGTGAAAGTTGGCGATATCGTAATCTTTAACGATGGTTATGGCGTGAAAGCTGAAAAAATCGACAATGAAGAAGTCCTGATTATGTCCGAAAGTGACATTCTGGCAATTGTTGAAGCGTAATTTTCACTTAAAACTTCTCAACGAACGAAAAGAATTTGAAGGAAAGAGATAATGGCAGCTAAAGACGTTAAATTTGGTAGTGATGCACGTACGAAAATGCTTCGTGGTGTGAATGTTCTGGCAGACGCAGTAAAAGTGACTTTAGGTCCTAAAGGCCGTAACGTAGTTTTAGATAAATCTTTTGGCTCACCAGTTATCACCAAAGATGGTGTTTCAGTTGCACGTGAAATCGAATTAGAAGACAAATTCGAAAACATGGGCGCTCAGATGGTGAAAGAAGTTGCTTCTAAAGCTAACGACGCAGCGGGTGACGGTACCACAACGGCAACTGTACTAGCTCAAGCTATCATTACTGAAGGCTTAAAAGCGGTCGCTGCGGGTATGAACCCAATGGACTTGAAACGCGGTATCGACAAAGCAGTTGTTGCTGCTGTTGAAGAACTGAAAGCACTGTCTGTTCCTTGTTCAGACACTAAATCAATCGCACAGGTTGGTACTATTTCTGCAAACTCCGACGAAACCGTGGGTAAATTAATTGCAGAAGCGATGGATAAAGTCGGTAAAGAAGGCGTTATCACAGTTGAAGAAGGTACTGGTCTGGAAGACGAGCTGGATGTGGTTGAAGGTATGCAATTTGACCGCGGTTACCTGTCTCCTTACTTCATCAACAAACCAGAAACAGGTGCTGTTGAGTTAGAAAACCCATTCATCCTGTTAGTTGACAAAAAAGTTTCTAACATCCGTGAATTACTACCAGTATTAGAAGGCGTTGCTAAGGCAAGCAAACCACTATTAATCATCGCTGAAGATGTTGAAGGTGAAGCGCTGGCAACTCTGGTTGTTAACACCATGCGTGGTATTGTTAAAGTTGCCGCGGTTAAAGCACCGGGCTTTGGTGACCGTCGTAAAGCAATGCTGCAAGATATCGCAATTCTGACTAATGGTACTGTTATCTCTGAAGAGATCGGTATGGAGTTAGAAAAAGCGACATTAGAAGATTTAGGTCAAGCAAAACGTATCGTTATTAACAAAGATACGACCACTATCATTGATGGTGTGGGTGAAGAGTCTGCTATTGCTGGCCGTGTTGCACAAATCCGTCAGCAAATCGAAGAATCTTCTTCAGATTACGACCGTGAAAAACTGCAAGAACGCGTTGCTAAATTAGCAGGTGGTGTAGCGGTAATTAAAGTGGGCGCAGCAACTGAAGTTGAAATGAAAGAAAAACGTGCTCGTGTTGACGATGCTCTGCATGCAACTCGCGCAGCCGTTGAAGAAGGCGTTGTTGCTGGTGGTGGTACTGCACTGGTTCGCGTTGCAGCGAAACTGGAAGGCATGAAAGGTGATAACGAAGAGCAAACAGTTGGTATTCGTGTTGCTCTACGTGCGATGGAATCACCTATGCGTCAAATCGTCACTAACGCAGGTGAAGAAGCTTCTGTGGTTGTTAACAACGTTAAAGCTGCTAAAGGCAACGAAGGTTACAACGCAGCAACTGACACTTATGGCGATATGATCGACATGGGTATCTTAGATCCAACTAAAGTAACGCGTTCTGCTTTGCAATTCGCAGCGTCTATCGCAGGTCTGATGATCACAACTGAAGCGATGATCACTGATCTGCCAAAATCAGATGCACCTGACTTAGGTGCTGCTGGTATGGGCGGCATGGGTGGAATGGGCGGTATGATGTAAGCCAGTTGGCGACATCAAGCTCAAGTAGTTACTAACTAGGTTAGGGCTACCCACCATAAGACCGGCATCGTTATATTTCTAGCGGTGCCGGTTTTTTTATTGATTTTTAATTAATAAATAACCATTAATTATTGATGAAGGTAATATATCAAAACAAGATACAATTAATGCGTTATACGATTTATTTTTGCGTCAATGTTGCTTCGCAGGTTATATTTAACGTAAGGTAAGTGGTTTGAATTAGCAAAGAATAGAGCAGGTTCTTGATTAATTTGTGGTAGACTCTATTCGGCTGGTGATGTGTGGCAATTATGGCGCTGTATGTTAATCACCTTCTAGATATTTCAATTAGTAGGCTATTGGAACTAAAGCGATTTTCAAACCAGCTGCAAAAACACAATGAAAAATGAGGGAAAACATGCGAATTAAAGTCTTGCTTGGTGCTGCTGCATTATTGCTTTTAGCAGGTTGTTCAACAACAACTAATTTGACTGCGGCAGGCTCACAAGTTCGTTTTGTTGAGAATCAACCTGGAAGTGATTGCCAACTTCTCGGTCAGGTTGCAGGGACTCAAAGCAACTGGTTGAGTGGTGTCAACAATGAATCTAGCTCAATGCGCAGCGCAGCAAATGATTTACGTAATAAAGCAGCGGCGATGGGCGGTAACGTGATTTTTGGTGCATCAAGTCCAAGTGAAACCGTGTTATCTAGCTTCATTCCATTAGATAGCAAAATGGTTGGCCAAGTTTATAAGTGCCCCTAAAATGAATTCATAGCGCCCAAATAATTATTTGGGCGTTTTGCTTTCTAGTTCTGCCTTAAGTTAAGGTCAAGCAGTGTTTTACTTGGCTCTCCCCCAATTTCCCGAGCGAGCTTAGGTACAAGGTACCCAGAGACCTTACTCAGTAATTGCTGTATCAATTGTCTAGCTTCGGTATCACTCACTAAAAAGTGCGCAGCGCCTTGAACTTTATCTAATACATGTAAGTAATAAGGCAAAATACCTGCATCAAATAAGGCATTACTTAAATTCATCAGAGCCGTCACGTTGTCATTAACTTGGCGCAGTAATACGCTTTGGTTTAATAATGTCACACCTGATAGTTTTAGTTTTTGCATTGCCTTGGTGAATAGCTCGTCAATTTCGTTAGCATGATTAACGTGTGTAACCATAATGACCTGTAACCTAGAGCTAGCAAGCCGTTTACAGAGCGTATCTGTGATGCGTTCTGGTATCACCACAGGCAAACGAGTATGAATTCTAAGGCGTTTTATATGAGAAATCGCCTCTAATTGGCTGATGAGCCAATCAAGTTCATGGTCTTTTGCCATCAACGGATCACCACCTGAGAAGATGATTTCATTGAGTTCGGTGTGGTTTTTTATATAATCCACAGCCATCAACCAGTTATTTTTATTTCCTTTGTTGTCTTCGTAAGGAAAATGCCGGCGAAAACAGTAGCGACAGTTGACTGCACAGCCACCTTTTACCAGCAGTAATGCGCGGTTGTGGTATTTATGCAGTAAACTTGGAATTTCATTATCCTGCTCTTCTAGTGGGTCAGTAGAAAAACCTGGATGTATATCAAACTCTGCTTTTGCAGTTAATACCTGCAATAACAGAGGGTCTAGTGGATCGCCTTTTTTCATGCGGGAAATAAAGGGCATTGGAACGCGTAAAGGAAATAATTTGCGTGCCTCACTGCCTTCTTTCGATAAAAGATGATTTTCTAGGTTAAGTATTTGCAGCAATTCATCTGGATTAGTGATTGCTTCAGCAAGTTGTTGTATCCAGACTTCTCTGGATGAGGTATTTTGAGTTACAATATCGACCATTTTTTGGCTATGCCATTTTTAGTTTATAAATTAGAGGATCACCATGGCTACTTATAGTACCAATGAATTCCGCTCAGGTCTTAAAATCATGTTAGATGGCGAGCCTTGTGTCGTTTTAGAAAGTGAATTCGTCAAACCGGGTAAAGGTCAAGCATTCGCACGCGTGCGTATCCGTAAACTAATTTCTAACAAACTGTTGGAAAAAACATTTAAGTCTACTGACTCTGTTGAAGGTGCAGATGTCATGGATATGAACTTAACTTACCTGTACAACGACGGTGAGTTCTGGCATTTCATGAACAACGAAACTTTTGAACAGTTAGCAGCGGACGAAAAAACCGTTGGCGATAACGCGAAATGGTTAGTTGACCAAGCAGAATGTATTTTAACACTGTGGGACGGCCGTCCTATCGCGGTAACTCCACCTAACTTTGTTGAGTTAGAAATTACCGATACTGACCCAGGCCTGAAAGGGGATACCGCAGGTACAGGTGGTAAACCTGCAACACTGAGCACTGGCGCAGTGGTTAAGGTTCCTCTGTTCGTTCAGATCGGTGAAGTTATCCGTGTTGATACTCGTTCAGGTGAGTATGTTTCACGCGTAAAATAACGGTTGATCCTATACTGAATCGTTAAAAATAAAAAGCCGTGGTACTCGACCACGGCTTTTTTTGTCTATTTTAAGTGATTAACAGCACTTAAACCCACCTTTGCCACCGTAACGTGCGTCTTGACGCTCTTTGAAAAATTCTTCATAGGTCATAGGCGTTTGGTCAGGGTGTGTTCTTTGCATATGAGCGACATAGTTGTCGTAATCGGGAACGCCAACCATCATTTTTGCCGCTTGGCCTAGGTAGCGGGCCGCTTTTCCCAGTTCTCCAAACATAAATCCTCGTCATATTTTGTGTTGTAGCGATGTTGGCTTCACTTGTTAACCCTAGTCACATACTGTTATGTATGCTCCTAGTTTCTCCTTCATACTTCACGCTGTTGCTGCGTTGGCTTCATCCGCTAACCCTAGTCACATACTGGAGTATGCTCCTAGGGATTATCTTCTTTGCCGCCTTGCTCCAACGTGAATTATTTTGGAGAAAGAGTATATGTCCTAAACAGTGACAAGCTTTTCCGCGAAAATCAATGATGGCGGGTATTTGCCACGATTTCTTCATAGTTGGCTGGCATGGGTTCATATGGTACTTCATTCGCAGTTGGTTGGTCAGATTTTAATGCCTTCAACGCGGTGCGGATGGAGAATAGAGCCAGTAATACCACGACAATCATAAAGAAAATAGTTAACCCTGCATCTAAGCGGTTATTGAAAATTAACTGAGTTAATTGAGACTCTGTATATTGAACAGGAATATTGCCGCTATCAATCATCGCTTGGAATTTATTTGCTACAGCTAAGAAACCGACGCGGGCATCTTCACTGAAGGTTTTTTCCCAGCCTGCAGTCATCGTGCAGATTAACAGCCATGCTGTTGGTACTAAAGCGACCCATGCATATCTTTGGCGCTTCATTTTGAACAGTACCACAGCACACAGCATTAATGCCATACCTGCTAACATTTGGTTCGCGATACCAAACAATGGCCACAAGGTGTTAATACCACCAAGTGGGTCGACAACGCCTTGGTGGAGGAAATAACCCCAAGCTAGCACACACAGTGCAGTTGCTATCAAGTTGGCGGGTAGCGAATCCGTACGTTTCAAAGATGGAGACACCACTCCCAGTAAATCTTGTAGCATAAAACGTGCTGCTCGGGTTCCTGCATCCACCGCGGTTAAAATAAATAATGCTTCAAATAATATGGCAAAGTGGTACCAGAATGCCACATTCATCAAGCCGCCAAGCGCGCCGTGAAGAATATACGCCATCCCAACCGCCAGTGTCGGAGCACCGCCTGCCCGTGAAATAATACTGGTTTCACCCACGTCATTGGCAATGCTATTGAGTTGCTCTGGGGTAATCTGGAAGCCCCAACTACTAACAACTTGTGCTGCAGAAGCCACTACATCTTGCGTACCTGCGGGGGCTAACATCGCCATTGGGCTGTTCATGGCAAAATAGACACCTGGGTCAATCACACAAGCGGCAACCAATGCCATAATTGCCACGAAAGATTCCATTAACATGCCACCATAACCAATGAAGCAAGCTTGGTTTTCATTAGCCAACATTTTTGGTGTGGTGCCTGATGAAATCAGCGCATGGAAGCCAGAAACGGCGCCACAAGCAATGGTAATAAATAAGAATGGAAACAAATCACCTGCCCAAACTGGACCTGTACCATCAATATATTTCGTCAGCGAGGGCATTTGTAGATTTGGATTGAGGATTAAAATACCAATTGCCAAACCAATGATAGTCCCGATTTTTAAGAAGGTTGATAGGTAGTCGCGGGGAGCGAGTAATAGCCAAACTGGCAAAACGGCAGCAACAAAGCCATAACCGACTAACATCCAAGTGAGTTGAACACCAGTATAGTCAAAGTAAGGTGCCCAAGTTTCGCTTTCAGCAACCCAACCCCCTGAGATAATTGCAAATACAAGAAAAACTAGCCCAATAATAGAAACTTCACCAATGCGTCCTGGGCGGATATAACGGGTATAAATACCCATAAAAATCGCTAAAGGAATAGTAAAGGCAACCGTATAAGTTCCCCATGGGCTATGAGTGAGGGCTTTTACGACAATCATGGCAAGTACGGCTAAGATGATTACCATAATCATAAAACAAGCGATTAAAGCCAGCACCCCTGCGGTATTGCCCATTTCTTCTTTGACTAATTCACCCAGTGAGCGGCCATCTCGACGTGTTGAGACAAACAGCACCATAAAATCTTGTACGGCACCAGCTAGCACAACCCCAGCGAGTAGCCACAGCATACCGGGTAAATAGCCCATTTGCGCGGCAAGAACAGGGCCAACCAGTGGGCCGGCGCCTGCGATAGCGGCAAAATGGTGACCAAATAATACTTTTTTATCTGTTGGTACGTAATCTAAGCCATCATTATGACGAATTGCAGGCGTCATTCGAGTTGCATCGACTTGGAGTACTTTTTTAGCAATAAAAAGCCCGTAATAGCGGTATGCAATCAGATAAATACATACGGCAGCGACAACGATCCACAAGGCATTGATTTGTTCGCCACGATATAAAGCGATGTAGCCAAGTGAAAAAGCACCGAGCAGAGCGAGCACAATCCAAATAAATTGTTTACCCATAGCCATCCCCATCTGTTCAATGAATGATATTTGTTATTTATTTAAGTGAAACTGAGGAAGATATAGCCATAGTTAAGTTAAAGAAAAAGTAGCTAAAACGAGACACCTAATTGAAATTTGAGATAAATTTAATAATTGTCGTCAGTATCACTAATTTAGGATTATTTATTGGATTTTATCTGGTTTTGAGCTAGCGATTATTTGATGAATTGGTTTTTTATCTGGGTTTTTGATGTTTTTTAGTGATAATGTCTGTTACGATGTTTTTGTTGATACGAGAATGGTTAAAGAAAAGAAAATAATCGGAAGCTAAAAAACTCCCGACTATTAATTGGTTAACTAGGCTCGTCTTAATTGTTGGATTATTTTTTTACCAAAAAGCGTGGTAATTAGGCCAAACATGATCAAAACGAGGCCAGCAACTTGTACGCCATTTATATGCTCTCCAAGGAATAAAGCACTGCTGCTTAAACCAAAGACTGGAACCAACAATGAAAAAGGAGCAACACGCCAAGCTTCATAACGGCCGAGCAGGGCTCCCCAAAGCCCATAGCCGACAAATGTTGATAAATAAGCTAAATAGATAATGACACCAAAGACTGACCAATTAAAGCCTGATAGCCCTTCAACAATGGCTTCTTCACCTTCTAAAACCCATGAACTAATCAAAAAGGGGATGATTGGGATCAGCGCGCTCCAACTGACCAATGATAGGGCACTGCATTTCTCAGCGCCTTCCTGTTTCATTATGATCCTATTGGTAATGTTACCACAAGCCCATGATAAACCAGCAATTAAAGTAAATGCTAACCCGAGTAATGGAATATCATCTAGCCCGCCGGCAGTGGCACCATTGGCTAACACGGTCAGCCCTGCAATTGCGATAAACATACCAAGAAAGTGAGTCGGCTGTAATGATTCTTTTAAAATCATTGCGCCGAGTAATAGAGTAAAGAATGCTTGGGATTGCAATATGACAGAGGTAATCCCTGCAGGCATCCCCACTCTAATCGCGCAAAATAAGAAGGCAAATTGGCCAAAGCTAATGGTGAGCCCATAGAGAAGCAATAATTTGAACGGAATTTTGGGGCGCTTAAAAATAAAAATAGCAGGAAAGGCCACAAACATGAAACGTAATGCGCCTAATAATAACGGCGGAAGTGCGGTAACGCCGAGTTTAATGATAACGAAGTTAACACCCCAAATAACCACCACACAAAGGGCGAGTAAGATGTCTCTGAGACTCATGCTGTTTTCTCGATGAACTTGCCAGATTAGACATCTACTTTACATGTGTATAATTTTGAGTGCGATGGTTATGATGCTTAATAATAAAAAACGGTATAAAAAGGTTAAGTTTTATGGTTGATTTGCGCTTATTTGTTATTTTTCGTTGCTTGAGTCTGGGTCTGTGAATATTTATAATGTATTCATACATCATACGTATTCAGGACGGCCTGAATCAACGTCATTTAAATATGGGGACGACCCCGAGTAATTAACGGGAGCAAGCAATCATGGCTTGGATCGTCCTTTTATTTGCAGGTTTATTAGAAGTGGTATGGGCTGTAGGGCTAAAATATAGCCATGGCTTAACCCGTTTAACGCCGAGTATTATTACCATTATCGCCATTATTGCGAGTATGGGGCTATTAGCCTACGCCATGCGTGATTTACCGGTCGGCACGGCTTATGCCATTTGGACGGGGATTGGGGCTGTGGGCACAGCAATTATTGGGATTATTTTCCTTGGTGAGTCAGCAAATATGTTCCGCTTGTTAAGCCTTGCATTGATTATTACCGGGTTAATTGGTTTAAAAGTATCAAGTTAATCTTAAATTCAAAATTACGACATAATAAACAAGCGGGTGGAAGTCATGATTACCCGCTTGATTTATATTCATTAATGGGTTAGGCATAGAAAAATGGACTCTTCTTGGTTATTTTTCATGATAACGTGATGGCCAAATTTCAGATGCTGGTATATCCAAAAACTCAGCAATAATTCTTTCTCCTTTAGGCCAACGTCTTGAAAGCGCATTATTCAGTGTTGATGAATTTAACCCTGCTTGCCGTGATATTTGAGAGAGAGAAGAACCTTTTTTCTTTATCGCTGCAATAATATCAGCTGAATGCCAATCTTGTTTCATATGATCTCCAATAGTTAATGTATAAATATAATTGAAATTATTTAAGTTAGCTGGAACTCAATTTAGATATCAAGATAAAAAAATAATTCTTAATTTTAAATCCCTTTAAATTTCGGTCTTTGAATATTTATTTTTATGTGCTAAAGATATGGGTTAAACGCTTTTATTATCTTTATTTTTATTTAAATAACTACAAGGTGATTTTTATGGATATAGAAAACAATAAGATGGAAAAAATAAATGCTAGGTTAAAGTTAGATCTTTGCAATTATTTTAATTGGAATGATATTGATATCCATTATAATGTTATTGATATTGATGAAAAAAAGATATATGCATTATCCAGTAATTATGAATGGCAATTAATTTATTGGTACCATGATATGGATCTATCATTAAAAGAACGGTTATTCTCTGGGGTGCAGTATTGGAGTAATTATTCAGATGCATACCAGAAAATATTAACCAAACTCGATAAAGGTAATAAAAAAATTGATATTTGTAATAGGTACAATAATTTATTTGAGATATTTTCACTCAATGGGAACCATAACGTCTCATATGAGTACTTACTTTCATTATCTCACTTGCGTTCAATAGTTTCTGATTATGCATATGAAAAATGGTCTGAAAATAAAACAGTGGCATTGCCATTACGCCAAAAAATTGAATTAGATGAACCCGCACCTATTATTTGTAGGGGTAAGGAAGTTCCTGATATTATACGTTTTGGCCAGTTATCATTTTCAAACAAAGAAGCATTAACTATTCGCTTGTTGCTTTCCCACCGAAATATCAAGGAAATTAGCCGTATTCAAGGCTGTTCGGAAGAGGTGGAATATATAAGAGTTAAAAACATCAAGAAAAAATTAAACTGTGAAATGGTCTCTCAAAAGGAATGCTTTTCTGTAATGGAAGGTCACGGCATTACATTAACAAGTTTAGAAAAGCTAATGCCTATTAATTAATTTCACTATTTGTTTTATATAGGGATGTAAAATCATTTTATGAAATGGAAATTACGTTTTGGTGCTGTCGCAGGGCATACCTTAGAATTTTATGATGTTGCAATTTTTGCAGCGATTTCATCATATTTAAGTGCAGAATTAACTCGCCTAGGTTATCAACAAGCAACAGAGCTGGTGTGGGGGATTTTTGCTTTACGTTTTCTTATACGGCCATTAGGGGGGTATGTGATTGGCCGTTATGCCGATAAAGTCGGTAAAAAACCGGCCATGATTTTGGTCAGTATTCTTACCGGTAGTGCCACATTATGCATGGCATTTCTGCCAATTGAATTATTAGGGGTATATACGCCATTAGCCATTTTATTCCTTCAAATGTTGCTATCTTTTAGTTTTGCGGGTGAAAGCCCGTCACTGTCTACCTATCTATATAAAGACTCTAAGCCCCAAGAACGCGGTAGAATTTCGGCATTATTAACAGGAAGTGCAGTGGTTGGCGTTATTGCCTCGTTGGGAATTGTGTTAATTCTTGAAAATATATTAACCCCTGAAACCATGCAAAGAGTAGGGTGGAGAATACCATTACTATTAGGTTTAGGTAATATACTAATCTGTTTTTGGTTTCGTTATCGCTTACCAGACCAACCCATTGAATATGATAAACACCAAAAAGTAGATTGGTTAAAGGCATTTAATATTTTATTGATTGTTATTCCGGGTTCAGTAGTTTTTTATACCTTAAATTTTTCATCTTCGTTTTTACTTAAGGAGTTAGAGCTAGAAGAATTTAAGAGTATATATTCAATGCTATCATCAACTTTATTGTTAATCTTAATGGCAATCGTTAGCTGGTTAACAGATAAATACAGTTACTCTGAACGAGTCTTTCATTTAGGGGTAAAGCTCGCTGCCATATTATCAATTCCGATTTATTACCTAATGTCGACTAAGATTTTGTTATTAGTACTTATCTCCCAGTCATCAATTATTATTATTTCAGCGATGGTGCTATGTAATTGGAGTTATGCCATGGCAAAGCCAGCCAATGGGCAAGTTACGACATTAAGTATGGGGTACAATTTTGCATCGACGATTATAGGTGGGTTAACGCCCTTAATTATTAATTACTTAGTCATTATTGATGTTTCCTTGGTGGGTGTTTTTGTTTCGTTGAGTTCATTAACTTTGTTTGCTTCAGCTTTATTGAATAAAAAACAAAAATTGTTAACTGTTTAAATGTAAGGGGGATGTATGAATATCGAAAATAAATACCTAGAACTGTCTTGTTCTGGTTTCGGTGATAAGTTTTTAAAATATTTCGATTGGAATGATATAGATGTGACTTATAGTAGAGTAGATTTAATTAATCATTCTGTAAGAACTATTTCGAGTAATTATAATTGGGTTCTCATGGTTTGGGATGATGATCTAGATAAAAAAGTAAAGGAACGATTAACCCCCGGTATTCAATACTGGAATAATTACTCTACTGCATTTCAAAAAACATTATCTAAAACAGATAAGAAAGAAATGAAGGTGGATTTTTGTACCCAATATGGTGGTATATATGAAATTACCTCAATAAATTCAAGAAAAAAATTTACAAGTAATGAATTATTAGAACTCTATAAATTAAGGGCTGTTATTTCTGATTACTCCCAGTATGCCTGGAAAGATAATGAAAATATTATTTTACCACTTAGGGCGGATATAAGCTTATCTCAACAATTAGACGATAATAATCGGGATATTTTAGATGCTCACCACTATATGCGTTTTGGTAATATTCGTTTTACCCGTAAAGAAATGATGACTATCCGATTACTATTATCACATTGCCGGGTAAAAGAAATTAGTTATATCCAAGGTTGTTCGGAAGCGACAGAAAATAAACGTATTCAACGTATTAAGAAAAAATTAGGTTGCTCTTATACTTCACCTAGCGGGTTATTTCAGGCATTAAAAGAAAATGGCATTACCCTTGCTTGTTTGGAGTCTCTGGTAAGTTACCCTTAATTTAGAATATCTATTTTAACGTGCTGAATTATTAACCTAATTGAGAGTGGGGATGTGGTACCTTTAATTCATTAATTCCCAGATTATAATAATTATACTGTTTTTTGAAAATATTAATTTCAATTTAATTATTTTAAAAATAATCAAATTAAGGATAGTGTATGGATATAGAAAATAATTTATTAGAAAAAGCCTGTTCTAATTTAACAAACCTTTTTTCAAAGTATTTTGATTGGAATGATATAGATTTGTCCATAACCAGAGTTGATCTTAGTAATAAGCAAGTGAGTATTATGTCAAATAATTACGAATGGCTGCTCATATATTGGAATGCTGATTTAGATTTACGTTTAAGTGAAAGGTTATCTCCAGGGATTCAATACTGGAGTAATTACTCAGAAATCTTTATAAACACGTTAGCAAAAACTAAAAAAAGAAAATTGAAAATTGATTTTTGTGCGAAGTATGGAAACATGTATGACATTGTCTCCATTAATTCTAGGAGGGTAATTTCACTCAACGATATGATATCACTTTATAAGTGTAGGCCAACGATTATAGATTTTTCGTATGAATCATGGAAAAAAGACAAAGATAATTATGCCATTCTACCCTTGCGCGAGGAAATTAAGTTTCCACTGAATAGAGTTAATAAGCTTAGTGAACAAGAGCCTGAACCTTTAGATATTCATCCTTATATGCGTTTTGGTAATATTCGTTTTACCCGTAAAGAAATGATGACTATCCGATTACTATTATCACATTGCCGGGTAAAGGAAATTAGTTATATCCAAGGTTGTTCGGAAGCGACTGAAAATAAACGTATTCAACGTATTAAGGAAAAATTAGGTTGCTCTTATACTTCACCTAGCGGGTTATTTAAGGCTTTAAAAGAAAATGGTATTACTCTTGCTTGTTTGGAGTCTCTGGTGAGTTATCCCTAAAGGACAGAATATTTCTCTACAAGGAAAGTCATTAATAGAAAAGGGATAAAAATGAAATGGAAATTTAGGTTGGGTGCTGTAGCTGGTAATGCTTTGGAATACTATGATATTGCAGTTTTTGCAGCTATATCTACTTATTTAAGTATTGAATTAACTAAATTAGGTTATTCTCAAGCGACAGAAATGGTATGGGGTATCTTTGCATTACGTTTTTTAATCCGCCCTTTAGGCGGATATGTTATCGGCCGCTATGCTGATACGGTAGGAAAAAAGTCAGCCCTAGTATTAACAAGCTTGATAACCGGTACGGCAACATTAATGATGGCACTGTTACCCATTGAATTATTAGGGAACTATACGCCATTAGTGATATTAATTTTACAATTGGCTCTTTCTTTTAGCTTCGCAGGTGAATTTCCCTCTCTAATTACATATTTATTTAAGGATTTAGATGGAAATATTCGATCTAGAGTTTCGTCAATTATTGTTGGTAGTTCTTTGTGTGGGGTCATTGCATCATTAGCTACCGTTTTTATACTAAAGAATACGTTATCTGAAGATACTATGCAGTCAATTGGATGGAGAATTCCATTGTTAATTGGTTTGGTTAACATTTTTATTAGCTTTTGGTTTAGAGCTAAATTACCCGATTATAAAAATGAGTTAGATAAAAAAGCGATATTTAGTTGGTATCATGTATTTTGGGTGTTCTTATTTACCATTCCAGGTACTGTCACTTTTTACTCTCAAAGTTTGTCAACCTCACTAATTATTCAACAATTAAAGATAGATGAGATAAAAAATTATTATGAAATATTTTCATCCGGTTTATTGCTAGTTTTTATGATGATATGTGGTTGGCTAACAGACAAGTATAGTTCGGCTAAATCTGTTTTTGATATGGGCGTTAAAGGGATCGTATTGTTTTCAGCGCCACTTTATTTTTTATTACAAATAGATAGTTTGCTTCTAGTCTTTTTTACTCAAGTTGTTATGTCCGCATACTCAGCGATGATATTGTGTAATTTATCAGCGGTACTGATGGACAAATCTAATGGGCAGGCAACAATATTAGGTGTTGGTTATAATAGCGCAGCTGCATCTATCGGTGGGATCACCCCTCTGATTGTCAGTTATTTAGGCCACTTTAACCTAGGTTATGTTGGGCTATTTATTGCGGTTTGTGGGCTTTTTTACTTTGTATCTGCTTGTTTGCCAAAACCAAATCCTGCTTAGTGTTAACCATGATTTAATCCCCCCGTTAGGGGGGAAATCATCATAAATTATAGAGCTATAGTAATAGAAAATAAGATTGCTACCCTATTGGGTATACAAAAATTTTGCGGATGAAAAATAAAACCCAGTATTAAATGTGTTAGTTGATCAATTGACTGAATCGCTGGTATAGGATCTCACCCAAAGTATGTTGATCATACTCAGTACTATTGGCTAAATTATCAACAGCAGCATGCATGGAGTGATAAATCATTGTCGCCATCAATTCATGTGGCAATTCTGGCCATGCTTTGTTTTGTTCACCAAAAGCTAAAATAGCTTTAATCTGTTCAATTGCACGGGTTTCATGATCATTACTGCGTCCGTGGTATTCGTCATGAAATAGCATGTCGTGAATGTTTTGTTTTTCAACATAGTATTTGACGCTATTTTCACACCATGATTGGAGTTTGGCTGATGCACTTTTTTGTGAGTCTAAAGCGGATTGGATGTGGCCTAGATACCAATCCATATAGCGAGTGCGTAAGGCTTCCATAATGTCATTTTTTGACTGGAAGTAGTGATAAAAGGTTCCTTTTGCAACATCCGCAGATAAGACAATTTCGCTAACCGTAGTATTGACAAAACCTTTGGAAAGAAAAAGTTTTTCTGCTGCGTTCATTAGGTCATCAAGCCTTTCTTCCGCAGGTTTTGTTCTTGGTTTTTTAGGTTGTATTGTCATTGAAATATCTCTTAACGTCATGTACCAAAAGCAAATCTGATAGGGATATCATAGCATTTAATATTCATATGCTAAAATTTAGCTTGCCGGTCGTGTCACTATTTTAACTATCTGTCTGCTGCTTCTATAAAAAGATAAAATAAATACGATCAAGAAAACATACATTATCGCACCAATTAGCCACACCCAACCGTCCCAACTTGCCAGTGTAAGGCCAAGAATAAAGCTAAATAGTAATGGGCCAATTACCCCTGTGGCATTGGTTAAACTCACCAATACGCCTTGTAATTTACCTTGATTAGCTTGATTGACGTGAGCTGACATTAACCCTTGTAGTGCTGGTAATGCAATACTACCGCCGGCGAGTAAGATTAATGTAGGGTAGATCATCCAACCTTCTGTGAGTAATGACAAAATAATAAATGCGCTTCCGTCTGCGACAAAGCCGACAATGATTGTTACCTTTTCATTGAATTTTTTGGCAATGGCACCAGCAACAAAAGCTTGGAATAGGGCATGCATAACGCCTAAGCCTGCCAAAGATAATCCAACTTGCACACTATTCCATTGGAAGCGATTTTCGGTAAATAGTACCCAGGTTGTTGCAGGGATCTGGCCAATTAACTGTGCCATAAAAAAGACGAAAAGTAGCAAAATGACGGGTTTTATCAGCTGTATGAAGGAAACTGACAGCTCTACAGTTTCATTTTGATCATTCTGTATGGCATTTTTGTTTTGATCTTTAAAAATAAGCCAGATCACGACAAAAGAGCATGCGTTCAAGATAGCTGCAATAACAAAAGGTAAATGCGGGGAAAATTGCCCCGCGAAGCCACCAATTGCAGGGCCGGCGATTAACCCAACCCCAAATGCTGCGCCTAATCGGCCAAACCACTTAGTACGCTCTTGTGGGGCAGTGTTGTCGGCAATAACAGAAGCAGCTACGGCGCCTGTTGCGCCAGTGATCCCTGAAATTAAACGACCTAAATACAGCATCCAAAGTGAGCTCGATAAAGCCAATAAACTGTAGTCCAGTGCGGCTCCGGCAAGGGAGATCAACAAAATAGGCCTGCGGCCGAATTTATCAGACCACTTGCCCAATATTGGGGCAAAAAACACCTGCATGATGGCGTACAAAGCCAGCAAGATGCCGTAATGATTTGCCAAGTTTTCTAGGGTTACATACTCACGAAGTAAGGCAGGTAAAACAGGCATGATCAAACCGATCCCCATAGCATCAAGGGCGGTGATCGTTAATGCAGTGATCGCAAATTTATTCATTATTTATTTCTCTATCATTGATAGATTTGGAATATATCCCTATCAGTGATAGAGTGTCAATAGAAAATTAAGGGGAAAGCGATGGCAAGATTGGATAAAGAAACCATTATTACGGCTGCATTAGATTTGCTGAATGAAGTGGGAATGGAGGGGCTGACAACGCGAAAATTGGCCCAAAAGCTCGGGGTTGAGCAACCCACGCTGTATTGGCATGTGAAGAACAAGCGCACATTGTTGGATGCATTATCGGTTGAAATGTTAAAACGACATCATGACCATCCATTACCTGTTGAAGGTGAAACGTGGCAGGAGTTCTTGCGCCATAATGCACTAAGTTTTCGTCGAGCCTTACTTAGCTACCGTGATGGGGCAAAGGTACATTTAGGCACGCGGCCTAGTGCAGAGCAATACGCCACGGTGGAAAAACAATTGCAGTTTATGGTTGGTAGCGGTTTTTCATTAAAAAGTGGCCTTTACGCAGTGAGTGCAGTGGGGCACTTTACATTAGGTTCAGTACTTGAACAGCAAGAACATTTGGCGGCAATGGCTGAGAGAGATGTTGAACAAGATGGGGCTATGCCATTGTTATTAAAGGAAGCTGTTCAAATCATGGATAATGATGACGGAACAGAAGCATTTTTGTTTGGTTTAGAATCACTTATTCGAGGTTTTAAGCCCTAAAAAAGAAAAGGTATGACAATGCGCAGTCATACCTTTCATTAAAATAATGTGTGATTGAATTATTTACAGAGTAAATACACCAATAATTGCAATTACACTAATGATTGCTGAGCCACCGTAGAAAACCCATTTGGTCGCAGGGACATGGATTTTAAAGTCGTGCAGCGTATGGTGAATACGGTGCATACCACACCACACTGGCAAAATAATCATCAATAATAAGAATACGCGGCCGATAAAGCTTTGGCTAAATGCCATAATGCGCTCATAGCTCAGCATTTCTGGTGCCACACCGAGAGGAATTAAAATTCCTAACAGAATGATGATTGCAGGGCCAATCACGGCACTCCACATACCACCTGCACCAAATAACCCCCAGAAAATCGGCTCATCGGAACGTTTAGGCGTTAGATTCATCAGATTCTCCTTAGATTAAAATAACAATGCGATTGCTAAGATTGCCGCCGTAACAACAATCGTGAGAGCCCAGAAGCCTTTAACGATAGGCTCATCAGACATTTTCTTATCTTTCACAATAATACTGACGGCTTTTGGCGCAAGGTTGAACCACGTCGTGGTATGCAGCAATGTCGCAGCCAATGTAATGATGTTAATGATAAGAATGATTGGGTTGCTTAAGAACCCAACAAAGCCAGCCCATGATTCTGGACCGCTTTTCAGCGCAAATACCCCATACAGGACTAAAATACTGAACCAGACCTGAAGGACGGAGGTACTTTCACGCATGATGTAAAAGCGGTAAAAACCCAGCTTTTGCCACCAGTCGCCCTTCATTTCTCTGACATAGGGTTTACGTTTCGTAGTCATGACTTCAATTCTCCTTATCGTGGCTTCAGCATGGCGATAACAAAGTCTTGCGCGCTGGCAACTTTCCCTTGCTGAATAGCACCAGCAGGGTCGACATGCTTAGGACAGACTTCAGAACAGTAGCCTACAAACGTACAGCTCCAGACACCATTGTCACCGTTTAATAAGGTCATGCGTTCTTTCGCACCATGGTCTCGGTTATCTAAATTGTAGCGCTCTGCCAATGTGATCGCGGCTGGGCCGATGAACTCTGGGTTCAGTCCAAATTGTGGACAAGCTGCATAGCACAGACCACAGTTGATACAGCCTGAGAACTGATGGTATTTGGCCATCTGTGCAGGCGTTTGCTTATTTGGGCCCTCAGAAGGTTTACGGTCATTACCGATAATATACGGTTTGATCGCCTCTAAACGCTCAATAAAGTGAGTCATATCAACAACAAGGTCGCGCTCGATTGGGAAGTTACCTAATGGCTCAATTTTCATACCTTGCGGGTATTCACGCAGGAATGTTTTACACGCCAGTTTAGGCACTTTATCAACCATCATGCCGCAAGAACCACAAATCGCCATACGACAAGACCAGCGGTAAGATAGGTCTGGAGCGAGGTTATCTTTGATATAGCCTAACGCATCTAACAAAGAAGTTTGCTCGTCGTAAGGGACATCATACGTCACCAAATGGGGCTCACTATCCGTTTCCGGATTGTAACGCATGATCTCCATTTTTAGGTGTTTCATATCATCCATTAGCTTGCTCCTTCTTCGCCTTATCTTGAGCTTCAGCTTCGGCACCGTAAACACGTTTAGCTGGCTGAGATTTCGTGATTTTCACATCACTGTATTCTAAACGAGGGGAGCCCTCTGGGTTATAGAATGCCAAAGTATGTTTAAGGAAATTCACATCATCACGCTCAGTACAACCTTCGTCGAGACGTTGGTGTGCACCACGTGATTCTTTGCGGTTGATTGCAGAGTGAGCCATACATTCCGCCACATCAAGGCCAAAGCCTAATTCAATGGTGTACAGTAGGTCAGTGTTAAATACGCTGCTATGGTCAGTAATTTCGACGTGTTTGAAGCGTTCTTTCAGTTCAGCAATCTTATCAACGGTTTTTTGCATTAATTCAGGAGTACGGTAGATACCGCAGCCTTCTTCCATTGAAATACCCATTTCGTCACGAATTTTCGACCAGCTCTCTTTCCCTTTTTGGTTCATGAGTTTACTGAGGTCAGCTTCGATATCACGGGTACGGGCTTCGATAGCATTTGCATTGGCAGGTGTTGCTTCAGCAGCATGGCGAGCGGCTTCTTCACCGGCCAAGCGACCAAATACCACTAATTCAGCTAATGAGTTAGAACCTAAGCGGTTTGCACCGTGTAAGCCAACAGAAGAACACTCACCAACGGCAAATAGGCCTTTAATGCGCGTTTCTGTACGTTGATCCGTTTCGATACCACCCATAGTGTAGTGAGCGGTTGGGCGAACAGGAATTGGGTCTGTCACTGGGTCGACACCCACGTAGGCTTTCGCCAATTCACAAATAAATGGTAAACGCTCATGCAGTTTTTCTGCGCCAAGGTGACGAAGATCCAGATAGACGACATCACCACGGTGAGTGCTGATCGTACGGCCTGCACGCCATTCGTGCCAGAAGGCTTGGGAAACTTTGTCACGAGGACCCAGTTCCATATATTTATTTTCAGGTTTACCCAGTGGTGTTTCAGGTCCCATTCCGTAGTCTTGCAGATAGCGATAGCCATCTTTATTGACTAAGATACCACCTTCTCCACGACAACCTTCTGTCATCAAGATACCTGAGCCTGGGAGGCCTGTTGGGTGATATTGAACGAATTCCATATCACGTAAAGGGACACCATGGCGGAATGCCATCCCCATGCCATCACCAGTAACAATACCGCCATTGGTGTTGTAACGGTAAACGCGTCCTGCTCCGCCTGTTGCCATGACAATGGAGTTTGCACGAATTTGGACTTTTGTGCCTTCCATCATATTTAATGCAACAAGACCGCGAACTTGGCCTTCATCAACAATGATATCGAGAACGAAGTGTTCATCAAAACGTTGAATTTGTGGATATTTTAATGAAGTTTGGAACAGGGTATGGAGCATGTGGAAGCCAGTTTTATCAGCAGCAAACCACGTACGCTCAATTTTCATCCCACCAAAACGGCGAACGTTAACTGAACCATCTGGTTTACGGCTCCACGGGCAGCCCCATAGCTCTAGTTGGGTCATTTCTGTTGGGCAGTGTTCGACGAAATAATCGACGACATCTTGCTCACACAGCCAGTCCCCACCAGCTACAGTATCATTAAAATGATAGTCATAGGAGTCATGAGCCTGAGTAACTGCTGCTGATCCCCCTTCTGCGGCCACAGTGTGACTACGCATTGGGTATACTTTTGAGACCAGAGCAATCTTGATATTGGGATTTGCTTCAGCGGCAGCAATTGCTGCACGTAAGCCTGCGCCCCCGGCCCCGATAATCGCTAAATCGGCATTGAAGGTTTGCACTGCGCTTCTCCATTGTTCAAGTGTAAAATTGATAAATTCTTTTAAATACTTTTGATAATTAGCTACGTCATTTTCAGTTCAACTTAAAGCTAAACTACGAAATATCTGTTTTTTAATAGTAAATAATATAATAGCTAATAATGACTTATCATGCTGTGAATTATAGCGAATAGTCCTCAAGATAAATTTGATATAGAGGGGGGTTTTGGCCAAATTTAGTGATAAAGTGTGAGGTAGATCTTCTTTTTATAAATTGTTTTTACATCACTCGATTTTCTAGGCTGTTAACATCGAATAAAAAGGAATTTCAAATAATTATCATTAAATTTACATAAACTTTTAGTGTATAAAACCAAGTGAATTAGTCAGGTTTTATCAATAATCAGTGATTAATACTATTATTATAGCTGAAGAGTTTAATTCATATTGAATGCTAATTTGCGAGGAGTCTCACTATTTATTTTTAGAATAAATTTAATTTTGAACAGAAAATTTTAAAATAGATTGAGAAAGCGAATCGTTTCGCTTTTTTAGTAACAGATATGTCACATAATATAAGAATTAATCATGTTTCAGGCTATTTTCATTACTCTTTCCATCGCTACACCATAAAGCTCAAAGTAAAGGCTTTGCCTAATCGTATAAAGCAAGAGATAATCAGGCTATCTCTACTTACTCATCATGTCGGCAGTTGCAAGTATTTACGTTCAGATAAATGTGCATTATCAGTGTAAATGCATTGTGTGTTGCCTGTGAGGTGGGTACACTGCACGACTAAGTTTATTTTGGAGTCATCTTAATGAGTGATATAGCGAATTGGCAGCCAACCGCCCCCATCGCTAACTTGTTACAGCGCGCAAAAATAATTGCGGAAATCAGACGTTTTTTTACTGATCGTTGTGTACTTGAAGTCGAAACCCCCGCAATGAGTCAGGCAACAGTCACTGACATTCATCTTGTCCCATTTGAAACGCGTTTTGTGGGTCCTGGTGCGGCGCAAGGTATTAATTTGTATTTAATGACCAGCCCTGAATACCACATGAAACGCTTATTAGCGGCCGGTAGTGGTCCTATCTATCAGTTAGGTCGTAGCTTTAGAAATGAAGAAGCAGGGCGACATCATAATCCTGAATTTACCATGTTAGAGTGGTACCGTCCGCATTTTGATATGTACCGCTTGATCAATGAAGTGGATGACCTACTGCAACAAGTTTTAGAATGTGAGAGTGCAGAGCTACTTTCATACCAACAAGCGTTTTTACGCTATTTGGATATTGACCCGTTATCTGCTGAAAAAAGTGAATTACGCGAGGTTGCAGCTCGTTTAGATTTAAGCAATATCGCTGATACTGAAGAAGATAAAGATACCTTGCTACAGCTGCTATTTACCATGGGTGTTGAGCCTCATATTGGCAAAGAAAAACCGGCTGTTGTGTATCATTACCCTGCAACCCAAGCGTCTCTTGCCGTGATTAGCACGGAAGATCATCGTGTTGCTGAGCGTTTTGAGGTGTATTATAAGGGAATGGAACTGGCGAATGGTTTCCATGAACTCACTGATGTAAGCGAACAACGCCAGCGATTTGAACAAGACAACCGTAAGCGAGCGGCTATGGGGCTACCTACCGCACCTATTGATGAGCACTTGCTCGCGGCTTTAGAGCATGGTTTACCTGATTGCTCTGGTGTCGCTGTTGGGGTTGATAGGCTGATTATGATTGCTTTAAATGCAGATAAAATCAGTGATGTGATCGCATTCCCTGTCACTATCGCTTAAATTTAAATTAAGATGGTCAACTTGAAGAGAATGCAGCCAAATGGCTGCATTCTTGTTTTGTCCCAGAAAACTATTTTTGTTTCTGTTGCTCTAAGAACTTAACCCCTAAATCAGGGAAGTCGGTGAAGGCACCATCGACATCGGCTTGGTTATAAATGATGTCATAAAGTTGTTGCCCATCTTTGGCGTATTTTGGCAGCTTATCAACACGGATAGTGAACGGATGAACCGCCATTTTGTTGTCATGGGCTTCTTTGACCATGCCATTCACTTTGATATTGCTTGGTGTGGATTCTTCACTAATTAGCATATGATAATCAGGGCCAATGCCATCTGCATAAGTGGCAATTTCTTTCATAGCACCCGGTTTCATCATCCAATCATAATTGTAATTGACCCACGTCCCGTCAGGTTTTTGTTCTTGAGTCTCGTTCCAATCGGTGTAAGCAATCAATTGAATTAATTTAAGATCCATCCCCATTTCTGGCATCAAGGTATTTTTGATACGTTTTAGGTCATTTGGGTCAAATGATTGTAGATAAACGTTGGAATCCTTGGTGGTGTAGCCATATTCTTTAAGAACTTCGAGTGTTTTCTTGGTGATATCTTTGCCTTCTTGTAGGTGGAACCAAGGGGCCTTAATTTCTGGGTAGATACCAATATTTTTACCCGTTGATTTGTTTAATCCTTGAACAAATTCAATCTCTTCTTGGAAGGTATGAACGCGGAAGTCTGATTTGCCCATCGGGAAGCGGTTCGGATAGCTTTGGACTTTTTTGCCATCAACAATATCAAATCCTTCTGTAAAATTGAGTGATTTGATTTCATCAAGGGTAAAGTCAATCGCATAGTAACGGCCATCTTTACGGGCGCGATCAGGGAAACGTTCAGCAACATCTGTTACGCGATCGAGATAATGGTCATGTAAGACCACAAGTTCGTTATCTTTCGTCATAACTAAATCTTGCTCAAGAAAATCAGCACCTTGTGCGTAAGCCATTGCTTTTGCAGGTAGGGTATGTTCCGGTAAGTAACCACTTGCACCACGATGTGCAATGACAACTTTACTTGAAGCTTGAGCTACAGCAGACACTGACATCACTAAAACCATACTAGCCACCAATGTTTTTAATGGAAAGCTCATGATTATATCTCCTTGGCACTTTATTTGGGTAAAAAAATGGGCTACATCATTTTTTGATATAGCCCACGAGTCTAGCGATTAACAATGAACATTTGATGAATGTCTATTGTGAGTTTGCTAATTCACGTTTATGTTTGCTTTCGCTCAACATGACGATAAACAGTAGAACAACCGCTAATGCTGAACCACCGATCATGACTGCGAAGCCACCGTCCCAACCGAAGTAGTCTACGGTATAACCGACGATAGCACTTGCTGCTACAGAACCACCGAGGTAGCCGAACAAGCCAGTAAATCCTGCGGCTGTACCTGCTGCTTTTTTCGGTGCAAGTTCAAGGGCGTGTAAACCAATCAACATAACAGGACCATAGATTAAGAAACCGATGATCAGCATACATGCCATATCAATATTTGGGTTACCCGCTGGGTTCATCCAGAACACGATAGTTGCGATGGTTACCAGAACCATGAAGAACACACCAGTGGCTCCACGGTTACCGCGGAAGACTTTATCCGACATCCAACCACACAGTAATGTTCCTGGGATACCTGCGTATTCATATAAGAAGTAAGCCCATGAAGATTTGTCCATTGCAAAGTGTTTTACTTCACGTAGGTAAGTTGGAGACCAGTCCAAAACACCGTAGCGCAGTAAGTAAACGAACACGTTAGCAATTGCAATCATCCATAACAGTTTGTTCGGGAAAACATACTTCATGAAGATTTCTTTTGCTGTTAACTCTTCTTCATCGGATGCTTTATAGTCTGTTGGGTAGTCGTTTTTGTATTCTTCAATGGGTGGAAGACCACAAGACTGCGGGGTATCACGCATTAATGCAAATGCAATAATCGCAACGAGGATAGCGGCCAATGCAGGCATATACAGTGCGGCTTTCCAGTCGTTAAACCATGCCATACCTAACATGAACAGTAATGGTGGGATACCGCCACCAACGTTATGCGCACAGTTCCAAACCGAAACAATACCACCACGTTCTTTTTGTGACCACCAGTGAACCATGGTACGTCCACAAGGAGGCCAACCCATACCTTGGAACCAACCACAAAGGAACAGTAATACGAACATGACCATGATGCTCGATGTTGCCCATGGCACGAAGCCCATGACTAACATCACCGCGGAGGCGAGAATCAAACCTGCTGGTAAGAAATAACGCGGGTTTGCGCGGTCGGAAAACGACCCCATGATAAATTTAGAAAATCCGTAAGCAATTGAGATCCCTGATAATGCAAAACCAAGGTCACCTTTAGAGAAACCTTGTTCAACAAGATATGGCATCGCTAACGCAAAGTTCTTTCGGACTAGATAATACGCTGCGTAACCAAAGAAAATACCCATGAAGATCTGCCAGCGAAGCTTACGATAGACAGGATCTACCTTATCAGCTGGCAGCCTCTGTATATGAGGTGCTGGTTTAAAAATGCTTAACATATACGCCTCCGATGGCATGCTAATTTTTATTTACACTTCCATTTCTCTGTTTCAGAGAAAGATTGAGTGTTTATTATTGGTGAAGTAACAAAAACGAAAATAATCGAGTAATTTAAGAGTCTTTATTTTCTTAATTGCTCTAAATTGTAGTCGTTAAAAAACAATTTATCTGTAATCCAACGCACAATTATTGATTTTGTTTATGAAGTTGCATAGTAAATGACATTTGTGAATAGAATGGAACTAGAAATGTTAATTATTTTGTGATTTTCATCACGATTTTGCTCTTTAAAACACTAAAAATGGATCTATCACTTTCGTTTTTGTTCCTTATCAAACATTGATCGCGTTTCTGGGCTATATTTAATAATAGATTATAAAAATAGAACCTATACTTATCTATTATAGAAACGTTTATTAATGTGAGGAATGCGACATGAATGGCTCATCTGTGACTGAAACGGATGTCATCATTATTGGTGGTGGCGCAACAGGTGCAGGGGTCGCTCGTGACTGCGCTCGCCGAGGTCTAAGAACCGTTTTGCTCGAAAGGCATGATATTGCGACTGGAGCGACTGGGCGTAACCATGGATTACTTCACAGTGGCGCGCGTTATGCAGTCACAGATGGAGAATCTGCCAGAGAATGTATAGAAGAGAACAAGATTTTAAAGCGTATCGCGCATCACTGTATTGAGCGAACAGATGGTTTGTTTATTACCCTCCCCGAAGACAGCTTAGAGTATCAGCAACAATTCATTACGGCTTGCCAAGCTGCAGGTATTAATGCAACGGCGATTGACCCTAAAGAGGCGATTCGCCTTGAACCTTCCGTTAACCCTCATCTCATAGGTGCGGTTCGTGTTCCTGATGGCACGGTTGACCCATTTCGTTTGACAGCGGCAAATATGTTAGATGCCAGAGAGCATGGCGCGAAAGTGTTAACTTATCACGAAGTCATTGGTTTGATTCGGGATGGAGATACGGTACGTGGCGTGACGGTTTATGATCACCATGCCAAGAAACAGTATGATATTTATGCAGAAATTGTTGTTAATGCTGGCGGGATTTGGGGACAAAAAATCGCAGAGTATGGCGAATTAAAAATTAAAATGTTCCCAGCAAAAGGCGCACTATTAATTTTAGGCCACCGCTTGAATAACATGGTGATAAACCGCTGCCGTAAACCTGCAGATGCCGATATTTTAGTTCCCGGCGATACGATTTCCCTGATTGGCACCACGTCGACTCATATTGAATATGATCAAATTGATAATATGTATGTCACCCCTGAAGAGGTGGATATCCTTATTCGCGAAGGTTCAATGCTGTCTCCTGCACTTGCGACAACGCGCATTTTACGTGCGTATGCAGGCGTTCGACCATTAGTTGCCAGTGATGATGACCCATCAGGGCGTAATGTGAGCCGTGGTATTGTGTTGTTAGACCACGCTAAACGTGATGGCTTAGAAGGTTTCATCACCATTACGGGTGGCAAGTTGATGACTTATCGCCTGATGGCGGAATGGGCTACAGATAAAGTTTGCGAAAAACTGGGTCACAGTGCCAAATGTACAACCGCAGAAGCGTCGTTACCAGGCTCGCAGCACAGCGCAGAAGAAGCCTTACGTAACGTTGTTTCTATTCCTGCCCCTATTCGTGGTTCAGCGGTTTACCGTCATGGTGACAGAGCTTCTGCCATTCTCAGTACGGATAGGCTCGATAAAAGTTTAGTCTGTGAGTGTGAAGCCGTTACTGCTGGTGAAGTACGTTATGCTGTTAATTCATTGACGGTCAATAACTTGCTTGATTTAAGGCGCCGTACCCGAGTGGGTATGGGAACTTGCCAAGGTGAATTATGTGCTTGCCGGGCTGCAGGCTTACTCAATCGTTTTAATGTCACAACGCCTCATGAAACAGAGCAACAACTGGGCCACTTCCTGAATGAGCGATGGAAAGGTGTACGTCCAATTGCTTGGGGGGATGCACTGCGTGAAAGTGAATTTACCAGTTGGGTATATCATGGATTATGTGGCATGAACGAAGCGACATTAGGCAAGGATGCACAGAAGGAGGCTGATAATGAAATATGATGCTGTGGTAATGGGCGGCGGCCTAGCAGGTTTACTTTGTGGTATTCGTTTAACACAATCAGGCCTGTCTTGTGCAATTGTTAGTGCTGGGCAAAATGCGCTGCATTTTTCTTCAGGCTCATTAGATTTACTCACACACTTACCGGATGGGCAAGTTGCTGAAAAGCCATTAGAAATGCTTGATGCGTTAAAGGAACAGTCGCCAGCTCACCCTTATAGTTTAATTGGAAAATCGCAAGTTACTGAGCTAGCGCATATGGCACAATCAATATTGCAGCAATCAGGAGTCCATTTAAAAGGGGCTTGTGAAGAAAATCATTATCGCATTACACCTTTAGGCCATAAGCGCATGACATGGCTCAGCCCTGAGTCTGTCCCAACGGTGGGCTTACATCAAAAAATGGCAATGGGAAAAATTGCGGTTGTTGGTATTGAAGGTTTTTTAGATTTTCAGCCACAAATGGTAGCGAGTGAACTACAACGTGATGGGGTAGAAGCCAGTTCTCATTATGTTCATTTACCTTTACTTGATCGTTTGAGAGAAAACCCGAGTGAGT
Organism: Providencia sp. PROV130; assembly: GCF_028482225.1. Lineage (NCBI taxonomy): Bacteria > Pseudomonadati > Pseudomonadota > Gammaproteobacteria > Enterobacterales > Morganellaceae > Providencia > Providencia sp. PROV130. The sequence continues at coordinate 142,365 of NZ_JAMPQC010000007.1, forward strand.
TTAGGGCAATTAATGTCGCTCGTTGGTTGGATCGGCCGGAGAATATGGCGCAAATGGTTGAAGAAATTCTCCCATTAGTTGCTGATGCTGACACCATATTCATGCCTGCTTGTGTAGGACTTGATAGTGATGAGCCATTAATTGAGTTACAAAAACGGTTAGGCAAACCCTTATTCTTGCTGCCGACGTTACCGCCATCATTATTAGGTATTCGCTTACATGAGCTGTTATTGCGTCAATTTCGTCGCCAAGGCGGTATTGTGATGCCGGGTGATAAAGTCACTTCAGTGAATTGTATCGATGGGGTAATTAATTCGGTACAAACTCGTAACCATGGTGATATTTCATTAAAAGCAAAGCAATTTGTTTTAGCAACAGGAAGCTTTTTTAACAATGGGTTAGCGGCTGAGTTTGACAGAGTATATGAGCCATTGATGCAGTTGGATTTGTGTGAAATTTCAGAACGTGCAAAATGGACCAATAAAGAGTTTTTCGCTTCCCAGCCTTATATGGCTTTTGGCGTGAAAACCGATGAAAAACTGCGGGCACAAAAGGGAGGGAAAGCGATTTCTAATCTTTATGTGGCAGGTGCCGTATTAGGTGGTTTTGACCCCCTTACTCAAGGCTGTGGCGCGGGCGTATCAATGATTAGCGCATTATATGCAGCGAATCAAATAATCAATGAAATGAGTAAAAATAAAGCGATGCAGGCGGAGGTGGCGCAATGAGTATTCAAGATGCAAGCTTTGAAAGCTGTATTAAATGCACTGTGTGTACTACTTATTGCCCTGTCGCAAAAGTTAATCCATTGTACCCGGGGCCAAAACAAGCAGGGCCAGATGGTGAGCGTTTACGTTTAAAAGACCCCATGTTATATGACGAAGCACTTAAATATTGTACGAATTGTAAGCGTTGTGAAGTGGCTTGTCCGTCGGATGTGAAAATTGGTGATATCATTGCTCGCGCTCGCAATACTTATAGCCAACAGAAGCCTAAAATTCGTGATGCAATTCTTAGCCATACAGATTTAATGGGCTCGCTATCAACGCCTTTTGCACCCGTGGTGAATACCATTACAGGGCTAAAACCTGTACGTCAAATCCTTGATAAAGCATTGAAAATAGACCATCGCCGTGAATTACCTAAATATTCGTTTGGGACTTTCCGCCGCTGGTACGCAAAACAAGCTGCGGAACAAGCTAAATTTGAAGAGCAAGTTGCGTTCTTCCATGGTTGTTATGTAAATTACAACCACCCTCAATTAGGTAAGGACTTAATTAAAGTCTTTAATGGCATGAATATTGGCGTTCAATTACTTAAGCGTGAAAAATGTTGTGGCGTGGCGTTAATTGCCAATGGTTTTATGAAACAGGCGAAGCGTCAAGCCAATGTTAATTTAGAGTCCTTGCAAGAAACTATCCTTGAAAAACATATACCTGTTGTTGCAACTTCATCAACGTGTACGTTTACCATCCGTGATGAATATACACATGTTTTAGATGTCGATACTTCTGCGATGAGGGATAACATCGAACTCGCAACGCGTTATATTTATCGTTTACTTGAAGAAGGGCGCGAACTCAAGCTGAAACATACGCCTTTAAAAGTGGCCTATCATACACCATGCCATATGGAAAAAATGGGTTGGACTTCCTATACGTTAGAGTTAATTAAGCGTGTACCGGGCGTGGAGTTGATTGTGCTGGATTCACAATGTTGTGGTATCGCTGGTACATATGGTTTCAAAAAAGAAAACTATGAAGTTTCTCAAGGGATTGGCGCAGGATTATTCCGCCAAATCGAAGAAAGTGGCGCTGATATGGTGATTACTGACTGTGAAACCTGTAAGTGGCAGATTGAGATGTCGACAAGTAAGAAGTGTGAGCACCCGATTTCACTCCTAGCAAAAGCTTTGTGATCTGTTACTTATCGAATTGTAGGGTTGTTATTCTTTGTTTTAGCTCAGTTAAATTCATTTGGAGATAGCATTTAGCTATCTCCTTTTTTTGTTTAGTGCTGGTTGACTAACTGTTTTTTATCTGAGTTTGCAAAGAAATATTTCAAGATAAAATTCAAAAGCACACCGTAAGCAGGCAAGAAAAACAGCATGCAAATAAGTAGCTTGAAAACATAGTCAACTAATGCAATTTCGACCCAGTTTGCAGCCATAAATGGGTCGCTACTACGGAAAAATGCGATAAAGAAGAATGCGATAGTATCAATTAAGTTACCAAAGAACATAGCACAGGCAGGAGCCACATACCAACGCGCATTTTGGCGTAACTTATTGAATACACTGACATCTAATATTTGACCAAGTACATAAGCCATAAAGCTTGCCGCGGCGATACGCGCAACGAATAGGTTGAACTCAGATAAAGCGGTAAAACCTTGCCATTCACCTTGGAAAAATAACGCTGAAATAACATAGGATATTAATAGTGCGGGCAGCATAACGGCGGTGATGATCCGGCGTGCAAGCGGTGCGCCATAAATACGGACAGTTAGATCTGTTGCAAGGAAAATAAATGGAAAAGTAAAAGCACCCCAAGTGGTATGGAAGCCAAAAATATTAATTGGCAACTGCACGAGGTAGTTACTAGAGGTAATGATTAAAATATGAAATAACGAAAGCCAAATTAACGCAGTGGCTTTTTGCTGCGCAGTAAAATTAAACATATTGTACCTTTTTAGTCACAATGGGGTGAGGGAACCCATGAAATACATCCCAACATTTGGGAACAGCGCATCATACGCTCGTTGCGCAACAAAAGCAAAACTGTTCATTTATCAATGAGCATTTTATTATATAATCAGTCTATTGATTCCTTTTAGAAGTGTTTTTTAATGTCTGATTTATTTGCTAATCCAACGAAAACCCTTGATACGCTAGGGTTACGATGCCCAGAGCCTGTGATGTTAGTGCGCAAAACAGTTCGTAATATGGCTGATGGGGAAACCTTGTTAATTATTGCTGATGACCCAGCAACCACACGCGATATCCCAGGTTTCTGCCGCTTTATGGAGCATGATTTATTAGCGGTAGAGGCTGACAATGCCCCGTATCGTTATTTGTTACGTAAAAAATCGAGCTAGCTGCCATTAGCTAATTTCATTTTGTGTGTTAATCCCTGCCAAGAGGTGGGGGTTATTATTGCAGGTTTAATATTTCCTTATAACTTAATCCAGTAAGCTGGCTGATAAGTTCAATACTTGTACCGAGTTGTAAACCTTTCAGTGCAACTTCATGTTGTTTTTTGTTTGCTCCAATATCTATACCTTTATTTACACCGATATCAATACCTTCTTGTATTCCTTGATTTTTTAATCGTTGTGCAATGTTCATAATCGCCTCTTGGTTATTTTCAATTTGATCAATAAGTTGATTAACCACTATTTCAAAGTGAGGTGAATCCATAGTAATAAATAAGTAATTGAAAATAGTGATGATGTCATCGCTATGATGATAATTTTGATTCATCGCTTCAGCTAGCAACTGCGTGACTTTTTCTATGTTATCTCTTAAGTCCCTATGCTTCATCGCGAGTTCCATAACCGCAACTTTGCGATGATTTACGAGTTCATTATCATCAATGACAGTAATATCGACGAGCGGAAATGGTTGGCTATATAAGTTTGATGCAATTTCGGGCCATGGAAAGCAGTTTGCCCACGGTTGAGAATATGGATAAGGTGTTGTCTTACCGTGATAAAACAGAATGGGGACAACTAGTGGCAACTCACTATGGCCTTGTTGTAAATGTTGGTTCATGGCAAGGAACGCATAATGCATCATTCGCCAGCTCATTAGTTTATCGGGTGTTGATTGGTGTTCAACTAACATATAAAGATACCCTTCGCCTTGTTGTGTCCCAACGCTATACAAAACATCAGATAACCGAGAACGAAGTTGCTTATCGATAAATGAAGAATTGGTTATTGTTAAGGTGTCGAAATCACATAATTGCTTAATATGGTCGGGCAAATGAATATAAAAAAAATCACGTGCATTATCAATTTTAGACATGAATCCTTTAAATGCAGCGTCATGTGGCGTTGAACTGTGATTTTTTACCATACCTAATACCCGCTAGTACCTTGCCAAAAGAGTGATTTTCAAAATGCATTTTAGCGGAATCTGGGGTTGATGGAGAAAAAGTTAGTCTTAATTCTTAAGTTGAAATTTCATTTAACATATTGTAATTAAATTATTTATTGGAAAGGTTGTAAAAGAAAAAACGCCACTTATTGTGGCGTTTAAATCAGTTGATATAAATTACTTTTTCACTTGAGGTAATTTAACGCGTAATAGGCGCACTGCGTTTGCTGTTACGAGTGCTGTTGCACCGGAGTCAGCAAGAACGGCGACCCAAAGCCCGGTAATTCCCAACAAACTGGTGACGAGGAATACGGCTTTTAACCCTAAGGCAATCGCAATATTTTCACGAATGATTTTTCGTGTTGCGCGAGATAGCGCAATAATCTCTGCGAGCCCAGTTAAACGGTTATGAGTTAACGCGGCATCGGCAGTCTCTAATGCCACATCCGTACCACTGCCCATGGCAACACCGATACTAGACGCTTTCATTGCTGGAGCATCATTAATGCCATCACCGACCATCATCGTGCTGTGGTTTCGGTTAAGCTCCATAACCGCAGTGACTTTATCTTCCGGTAATAACCCCGCGCGGTATTCCATGCCTAATTGGCCTGCAATAGCACTTGCTGCTCGAGGGTTATCACCTGTCAGCATCACGGCATTCACGTTGAGCGCTTTTAGCATGCTCATCGTATCCGCAGCATCTTTGCGCAATGTATCTTGCAGTGCGGTTAAACCAATCACTCGGTTATTTTCGAGTGTGACAACAACCGTTTTCCCTTCTGCTTCTAAGGTTTCTACTTTACTTTGCCACTCACTGTTTAATGGCGTATCAAGGCGGTTTGGTGCGCTAACAAGGATATGTTTGTTATTAAGGTATCCTTCAATTCCTTTTCCTGCCAGTGCTTTACGCTCTTGCGCTTCAGTGACAGTCAAAGAAAGTTCTTCCGCTTTATTAACTACTGCTTTAGCAAGTGGGTGGTGAGAGCCAACTTCAACAGATGCGGTGATTTGTACTAATTCACTTTCTGACAAGCCTTCAACAGGGACTAAGTTAGTGACATGGGGTTTACCTTCAGTCAGTGTGCCTGTTTTATCTAAAGCAATTGTGGTGACAGTGCCCAGCTGTTCAAGTGCTGCGCCACCTTTAATTAAGGCCCCGCGCCGTGTAGCAGTTGCTAACGCGGAGGTGATTGCTGCAGGGGTTGAAATCACTAATGCACAAGGGCAACCAATCAATAACAGTGTTAACCCGCGATAAATCCATGTTTCCCATGGTGCGCTGAAGAAAATAGGTGGAATAACAATCACTAATGCGGAAATCAGCATGATGATTGGTGTGTATACACGGCTAAAGCGATCAATAAAACGTTCTATTGGTGCACGACGTTCTTCTGCTTCTTCAATCAGCTGTAAAATGCGGTCAATCGCATTTTGACCCTGTTCTGATACCACCTGCATTTGAACGGCTCTATCAACAGATAAGCAGCCTGCAGCCACTTTATCTCCAACATTACGTTCGACAGGTACAGATTCACCCGTTAACGCACTTTCATCAAAGCTGGCAAAACCAGATACTAACACGGCATCGGTAGGTAAACGCCCACCTGGTGCGATTTCGATAATGTCCCCGGGACGTAACTGCGCAACAGGAATAGTTGTTTTTTGCCCATTTTTGATTAAAACGGCATCTTCTGGAACCAGTGCCATTAAGGCGCTAACACCTCGTCTGGCCCTTCCGGCAGAATAAGATTCCAACATTTCGCCTAACATAAACAGTAAGATAACCATTGCGGCTTCTTCTGTTGCTTGAATAAAGATTGCGCCTATTGCGGCAACCGTCATCAATGTTTCGATGGCAAAAGGTGAACCCGTTCGCATTAAGCGCAGTGATTTACGAGCAATCGGATATAACCCAAATAGGGTGGTTAAAATAAAGGCAATATTACCCAACTGGGGATTGATAAATTCAATTCCCCAACTAATAGCCATCAAAATCGCTAATATAATAACGGGCTTAGCTTCGCTGAGTAAGCTTGGAGGTGGAGCAGCTGCCGCACTATTGCTACCGACTTCAAGTAATTCATAACCCGCAGTTTCAACGGTAGAGCGAACTGCCACACTAATATCGGTGTTGGCATCAACCACAAGTTTTTCTGTGGCAAATAATACTTTGGCTTGTTTTACTTCACTGATTTGCTTAACTGCAGTTTCAATTTTATTTGCGCAACTTGGGCAATCCATACCACGGATTATCCAGCTAAAGCGCTGGCTAGCCGCTTGGGTAGGCTCAACTTCATTCGCGACATCCGGAGTTAAACCACAGCTACTACCATGCTGGTGGTTATGTCCCTCATGATGATTGTCATTTACTGCATGCTCATGCGCAGAATGGTCCCCGATATGATGATGAGCTTCTTCATCGTCATCAGGGTTTTTCTTCACTGTACTGTGCTCGGAAGTATGTGAGTCGTTACTCACTTTTTTGTCATTTTCAGCGATAGCAGATGAGCAAGTACTGTTACTAGAGCAACAAGAACTGCTATGTACATGATTTTCTTTATGAGAGTGTGAGTGCATAAGCGCCCCCTTATCAAGCAATGATCCGTTTTATCATTCATTGTTGATAAGTCTACACTCTGGAGTCTACTCCAGAGTCAAACCCAAAAGAGGGAGCCAATTGATAAAATTCTCAAATAGCACTTTTAGTCAATTGGCATAGTCTTATGTAGACGCTAATTACAAGTAGATTGCCCGCACAATAAAGAACTGCCCAAGGAAATAGAGCGCTGCAACAACGGCTTTTGAGGCTTTAAAAGGAATACGGAATCGAGCTATTAGCCAAACACAGTTAGAAAGAAATAGCAGAGACGCACCAACCATGATTGAAAAATTATATTCACGACCGAGACCAAAATATTGGTCACCAGCAACCCACGCCATAATCATACACATTATTAGTGATGCAAAAACAATGGCTTGAAGATTATCAAGTTTGCCCCAAATAAATACTAAAGTAATGGCAGCGATAATCAGAGGGGCAGCTAGCCAAGGTAGATAGAGCCCGAAATTTAGCTGCATTCCAAAGCTGATGGTGTAAATCAAATAACTTAAGAACATCAATGCGACAGAAGCTAGTAAGTGCTCACTTGAAAGCATACGAGAAAGATCCGCAACAAGAGAAACTAGCAACCCAGCAAGAATGAGGTAGTTTTGCAGGTTAAGATCATCGGAACTCCACCCCCAAAGTAATAAAAGCAGCAGCGTGATCGGGCGAAATAACCAACGTTGCCACCCAGGTCCTCGATAGGCGGCATCGACATATAACCAACCAGAAAAGAGTACTGCGAGGAATGGCCAACTAATCATATACACATCCTTATATGTTCAATGAATGACACGGCAGTGATCTGGCAACTTAGAAACGTGTCCTGTTTAGTTAAATAAGATAAACTATCATGACGGACTTTTTAAGCAAAAAGCATACATTATGAACAAGCCCATATTATTGATCATTGTTTTAGCGGTCATTGCAGTTCTCGCCACTAAGCGTTTTTTTGACCAACGTAAGCAAAATGAAATTAATGATAACGCTTTGCCAGTGAGTTATTTGGTCAAGGTGGATAACAAAAAGGATTACCCTTATCCTAACATGCGTTCTCGTGAACGAGATGTGGTTTCCCCTGAAACCTTCCGCTATGAAATTTATTTCAAAACACGCTCAAGCGGCGAAATTATCAAAACGATTGTGACAGAAGAACAATACCAAAGCGTTGTGTTAGGCAGTGAAGGAAAACTCACGATGCAAGGAACTCGGTTTATTCGTTTTGAGCCTGCATCATAAAGTTTTTACTGGTCTGATTGCCTTTTCTTTGCTTCTTCTAAAGCCGCTTTAGTTTTTTTCTGCATGGCTAGCATTTCGAATACGCCAAAAAAGAAAATGCGTAGTTGAACTAAACCAGAGATTTTTTCCCCTTTAGGAAGCGTTGCTTTCAGGAAAATAGTTTGCAGTGCATGCATAAATACCATGAACACCATTGCAATATCCATAAAATATTTCAATGGCTTAGGGAATGGATGGACGAGGTTAAAGACCATAAAACCCCAAACGCAAATCATGAGCAGGCGTCCAATATTGATAAACATGTTTTTGTCCCTAAAGTGAAGTTCGAATAAAAAGGCGATATGCGACTTGCCCAGCTATTTTTTCGCGATGAAGTTGCCAGTTAGCTGGAATGTCAGTAAGTGGTGACTCCGCTTCTGACTCAACGTATATCCAGCTTTCTTCAGCTAACCATTGATTTTTTTCTAACAATTGAATGGTTTCATTGAGTAGCCCTTTGCGAAATGGTGGGTCAATGAAAACGACATCAAAAGGTGTACCTGCTTGGCTTAAAAAATTTAGGCTATTGTGATTCACTACGGTTGCGTTGTCGGCTTGTAAGCGAGTTTTATTTTCAGTCAATAATTGTGCGTTTTGTTTATCGAGCTCAATAAAGGTGACTGTTTCTGCAAAACGAGAAAGAGCTTCAAAGCCCAGTGAGCCACTGCCTGCGAAGCAATCCAAGCAACGCGCATCTCGGATGATTGGCATCAACCAGTTAAATAATGTTTCTTTAATTCTGTCTGTAGTTGGGCGTAAGCCCTCACTATCACGAACTGGCAGCTTTCTTCCGCGCCATTTTCCACCGATAATACGAATTTGCCCTAAAGAGGGGGACTGTGGTTTTTTTGCCATAATGTTTATTGCTGCTTAACGGGTTTATGTACTTAAATTTGATTGTTACTATTGTATACCTGTCAGGCGATAAGTTGCAGTGTTGTTATCTTTGATTGGCCGTATTTCAATTATAGAGCTTCATTTTCACAGTTTTAACACGAAAATTCAGATTAAATTGGCAGGATTTTTCTTTCAGATATGTGTTGCTGAGCGATGAAATGGTAGACTGCATATAATTTTATTGCGATTTGATTATCGAGTGCCATATTTTTACCGCGAGGAGTGTAGTGGCAAATGGCTAAAGACAAGAAAAAAGGTTTTTTTTCATGGTTAGGGTTTGGGCGTAAAAATGAAGAAGAAACCCAGCAACAAGAAGTTCAACAGAATGATGTAGTTAACGACGTCGAAAACCAATCAACCCATGAAGCTGCAGTTGATGCCGCAACAGCCGAAGCGGAACGTCAACATCAAGCTGAGCAAGCTGCTATTAAAGCGGCAGAAGATGAAGCTCAGCGTCAGTATGAAGCACAACAAGCTGCGATTGATGCGGCAACCGAGCAAGCTGAATGCGAGAGGGAAACTAAGCTAGCAGAACTTCAAGCTGCCCAAGAGCGAGCGGAACAAGCACGCCAAGAAGCCGAAGAGAAAAAACTGGCGGAAGAAAAAGCCGAGCGTGAACGCCAAGAAGCGGAAGCAATGCGTCTTGCTGAAGAAGAAATGGCACGTCAGCGTCAATTTGAGTTAGCCGCGATTCAAGCGGCAGAGGAAGCGGAAGAGCAGCGTCGCCAAGCCGAGTTAGCTGCAATTCAAGCTGCCGAAGAACAAGCCGAACGTGAACGTC
>NZ_JAMPQC010000008.1:0-94981 GCF_028482225.1 Providencia sp. PROV130
TTAGCGGAAGAGCAAGCCGCCGAAGATGCGAGAATTGCAGAGGAAGAAGCTGAAGCTGAGCGCTTACGTTTAGAAGAAGAAAAAAATAATTTACCAACAGAGCAAGAAAAACCTAAAAAAGAAGGTTTCTTTGCTAGGCTAAAGAAAGGGTTATTAAAAACTCGCCAGAATTTAGGTTCAGGTTTTTTTGGGCTGTTTTCAGGTAAAAAAATTGATGATGACTTATTTGAAGAGCTTGAAGAGCAGCTATTGATTGCCGATGTCGGGGTTGATACCACTCGCAAAATCATTGATAACTTAACGGCACATGCAAGCCGTAAAGAGCTCAAGGATGCAGAAGCGTTATATGGGAAATTGCGTGAGGAAATGTCTGATATTTTAGCGAAAGTGGATAAACCACTCGTGATTGAAGACAAAAAACCCTATGTTATTCTTATGGTTGGTGTTAACGGGGTCGGGAAAACGACAACAATTGGTAAATTAGCACGTCAATATCAGTCGGAAGGGAAAAGCGTCATGTTAGCCGCGGGGGATACTTTCCGTGCAGCAGCCGTTGAGCAACTTCAAGTATGGGGAGAGCGCAATAAGATCCCTGTGGTCGCTCAACATACTGGCGCAGACCCTGCATCGGTTATTTTTGATGCGATTCAATCAGCGCAGGCGAAAGGGGTTGATGTTTTAATTGCAGATACCGCTGGGCGCTTACAAAATAAATCGCACTTGATGGAAGAGTTGAAAAAAATTGTCCGGGTGATGAAAAAACTCGATGAAAATGCTCCCCATGAAATTATGTTAACGCTAGATGCAAGTACTGGACAAAATGCGGTAAGTCAGGCAAAACTTTTTGATGATGCAGTCGGTCTAACAGGTATAACTTTGACTAAGCTCGATGGCACAGCAAAAGGTGGCGTAATTTTCTCTATTGCCGACCAATTTGGTATTCCAATTCGGTATATTGGTATTGGTGAGGGTATTGAAGATTTACGTCCATTTAAAGCAGATGACTTTATCGAGGCTCTATTTGCCCGAGAGGAATAATTTTCGATGATTCGCTTTGAACACGTTAGTAAAGCTTATCGAGGTGGCCGCCAAGCACTCCAAGGGGTTGATTTTCATCTTCAACCTGGAGAAATGGCATTTCTAACAGGCCACTCAGGCGCAGGTAAAAGTACATTACTTAAACTGATTTGTGGAATTGAACGCCCAAGTGCGGGTCATATTTTATTCAATGGTCATGATATCAGCCGATTGAAAAATCGAGAGATCCCGTTTCTGCGCCGGCAGATCGGGATGATTTTTCAAGATCACCACCTGTTATTTGATCGAACGGTATATGACAATGTCGCAATGCCGCTAATCATTTCTGGTGCCAGTACCGAGGATATTCGTCGGCGAGTTTCTGCTGCATTGGATAAAGTTGGGTTATTGGACAAAGCGAAAAACCTCCCAATTCAGTTATCTGGAGGGGAGCAACAACGTGTCGGTATTGCCCGAGCGGTGGTGAATAAGCCAACGATGTTATTAGCGGATGAACCAACAGGTAACCTTGATGGTGAATTGTCTGAAGGAATCATGCGTTTATTCGAGGAATTCAATCGTGTAGGGGTGACCGTTTTAATGGCGACCCATGATATTGCATTGATTGAGCGTCGTAACTACCGTGTTCTTACATTGAGTGAAGGTCGTATGCTTGGAGGTCAACATGGCTAAGAATGTCCGTAAAAGTAAGCCGGAACGAGCCAAGCAATCGAAAAGTAAAGCATTAAAAGGCGGTTGGAAAGAGCAATGGCGTTATTCGTGGTTGAATGCGCTCGCTGACATGCTTAGACAGCCTTTGGCCACCTTTTTGACTATCATGGTTATTGCGATTTCACTCACCTTACCGAGCCTTTGTTATATTGTGTGGAAAAACGTTTCGCAAGCCGCGGAGCAATGGTATCCAACACCACAACTCACTGTTTATCTGGATAAATCTCTTGATGAACAAGGTGGGCAAAATGTAGTAACACAACTGCAGGCTCTTGATGGAGTTGACCATGTGAATTACCTTTCACGTGACCAAGCCATGAGTGAGTTTCGCAGTTGGTCTGGTTTTAGTACCGCACTCGATATGCTAGAGGAAAACCCACTACCTGCAGTCGCAATAATTACGCCTAAAATTGATTTTGAAGGTTCTGATGTATTAACAACACTGCGTGATAGAGTCAGTCAAGTCGATGGCATTGAAGAAGTTCGCATGGATGATAGCTGGTTTGCACGGTTAGCCGCGCTAACGGGTTTGGTTGGGAAAGTCGCTTCTGTCATTGGGATTTTAATGATTGTGTCACTATTCCTTGTGATAGGTAACAGCGTACGGCTTAATATTTTTGCTCGCCGCGATACGATTAATGTGATGAAGTTAATTGGTGCCACTGACGGGTTTATCATGAGGCCATTTTTAAATGGTGGCCTTGTATTGGGTGCATTAGGCGCCATTATTTCCCTAATTATGACCTTTCTACTTGTTTGGCAATTAGCGGACGGTGTGGCAAAAGTGGCCAGTGTATTTGGTACACAATTTCAGATTGAAGGGTTGTTATGGGAAGAGTCTTTATTGATTCTACTGTTATCCGCTATGGTTGGTTGGATAGCCGCATGGCTGGCAACACTTCAACATTTACGACACTTTACACCTGAGTAATGCGTTGTTTTCTCATCATTTTTATTAAAGAGTCATGATTTGATTATATCATGACTCTTTGATTCTATTGCAAATTTTCGTTAAAAATGAACTTAGTCTGAATTGTTTTGTCCTACATTGACCTACTGTTAACAAATTTTGTATATAATTTATTTAACGCGGTTAAACTGGTAGACTAAAAACGTTTACCTCATGGTTAACCAATGCGGTTATCAATACAAACTAATCTGTTTCCTATTATTTTATTGAGGATCTGAATGACCAAAGACATGCAATCATTAGCTCTTGTTCCACAAGGAAGTATTGAAGCCTATGTTCGGGCTGCTAATGCTTACCCGATGCTCACCGCTGAGGAAGAAAAGGAACTTGCTGAACGGCTGCATTACCATGGTGATCTGGATGCTGCAAAGCAACTGATCTTATCGCACTTGCGCTTTGTTATTCATGTTGCTCGTAGTTATGCAGGGTATGGTTTACCACAAGCTGACCTAATTCAGGAAGGTAATATCGGCCTGATGAAAGCGGTGCGTCGTTTCAATCCTGAGGTTGGCGTTCGTCTTGTTTCCTTTGCGGTTCACTGGATCAAAGCTGAAATTCATGAATACGTTTTACGTAACTGGCGTATTGTCAAAGTCGCGACAACAAAATCGCAGCGTAAGCTATTCTTTAACTTAAGAAAGAATAAAAAACGTCTTGGTTGGTTTAACCAGGATGAAGTTGATATGGTTGCCCAAGAGTTAGGGGTAAGTACTAAAGATGTGCGTGAAATGGAATCACGTATGGCTGCACAAGACATGGCATTTGATATGTCAGATGACGATGACAGCAGTGATTTTGGTGGTCCTGTAGCCCCAGTCTTATACTTACAAGACAAAGCATCAGACTTTGCCGGTTCAATTGAAGATGATAACTGGGAAAGCCATGCAACTGACCGTTTAGCAGATGCGTTGGACTCTTTGGACGAGCGCAGTCAGGATATCATCCGAGCTCGTTGGTTAGACGATGACAACAAAACGACGTTGCAAGAACTCGCTGATAAATACGGTGTTTCTGCAGAGCGTGTTCGTCAGCTTGAAAAGAACGCCATGAAAAAGTTACGTTTGGCGATGGAAGAAGACGAAGATAGCGAAATGTAATTTATTACTGGCTAATTCGTTGTTCACTAAAATTATCTGCATTTATTACCCATTAAGAGGTGGATAAATGCAGATAATCATTTCTACTTTTACATTTTTAATTGTTCGATTAATCACCGTATAACTCTAGCGGTAAGCCATCGGGATCTGTGAAAAATGTAAAACGCTTTTGGGTATAGGGGTCGATGCGTATGGCCTCACAAGCCACACCTTGCTCAGTTAAATAAGTGACCCATTTATCTAAATCATCAACACTGAAGGCTAAATGACGCAGCCCTGTGGCTTCGGGATAACTCAGCCTCGCTGGTGGATTAACAAAACTGAATAATTCAATTTGGTAATATTCACCAAAGGCTAAGTCCGCTTTCCATGAATTATTGGCTGGGCGGTAATGTTCTTCAAGTAGATTTAAACCCAAAATACGGCAATAAAAATCCTTACTGACCTCAAAATTGGATGCGATAATAGCAACATGATGAATTTTATTTAACTTCATGCTGTTTTCTCCCATATATCAGGTTGCGTGGTGGTATTGAAGCCATTAGCAACCAAGAATAGTCGCATCGCTTCTTTTTCTTGTAGCGCGACCTCGCTAATATCAAATTTCCATAGTGTAACGTCAGGGATGGCTTGGCAAATTTCTTCTAATAAATATGAGCCAACACCGCGTCGGCGAGTGACCTCTCGTACACAAAAATCCTGCAAAGTGGCAGTGTTATGACCCACAGTCACTTTTGCGGCTCCAAGAAGGCGCTCGTTAAAACGAGCGGCATAGAATAGATCACCTGATTTACACATTTTGGCTAGTTCAAAAGGGCTCTGGTCAGGCCAGATTTTATGTAAGTCCAGATATTGTTGCTCAGTAGGATTGACCAGCGAGATAATAGTGAGTCTCATGATATTTTGTTTGTTTCCCTGTAAGAGTTGCAGTCACTCATCCTGCCAGAGTGATCTACAACCGATTTTTTGATTTTAGAGAGAAAAATTTGGTGATACTTAATTTTCCGAATTTCACTCGGATTAATTTAAATTTAACCAGAATATAACACTAGTATTTACAAAAAACCTACTTTAACACATCAGTTTTTTATTCTGCTTCTAATGTAAAAACCTACCATATCCATTTGCTATTTAGCATAATTATCTTGTTTAATGTTATGAAATATATAGCCTTATTCGCTGTATTTTGAAATCTCAGGCATTGTACCTGTCAACTATAATAATCTACTACAAATCAAACACAAACACTCAGAACCATGAAGACGGGGACGATAAAATGAAGAATATGAATAAAGCATTACTAGCGGGCTGTATTGCGATGGCATTCAGTTCAGCAGGATGGGCAAAGGAAATTAAAATAGCGGTTGTTGGTGCGATGTCAGGGCCTGTAGCTCAATATGGTGATATGGAATTTACAGGGGCACGCCAAGCGATCGCAGATATTAATGCTAAAGGTGGCATTAATGGAAACACATTAGTGGCAGTAGAATATGACGATGCCTGTGACCCGAAACAAGCGGTTGCAGTGGCAAATAAAGTGATTAACGATGGTATCCGCCATGTTATTGGGCATTTATGTTCCTCTTCAACACAGCCAGCATCCGATATTTATGAGGATGAAGGTGTCATTATGATCACCCCAGCTGCAACTAATGCGGATTTAACCACACGTGGTTATCAAATGGTCCTGCGGACAACCGGTTTGGATTCGGACCAAGGACCCACTGCAGCTAAATTTATTATGGAAGATATCAAACCAACTCGTATTGCTGTTGTTCACGACAAACAACAATATGGGGAAGGTTTAGCCCGTTCTGTACGTGAAAGCCTCAATAAAGCTGGCGTTAAAGAAGTGATGTTTGAAGGAGTAACGGCGGGTGACAAAGACTTTTCCGCTTTAGTAGCAAAATTGAAGAAAGAGAATGTTGATTTTGTTTACTTCGGGGGATATTACCCAGAAATGGGGCAAATTTTACGCCAAGCGAAGCAAGCTGGCTTGAATATTCGCTTTATGGGGCCTGAAGGCGTCGGTAACTCTTCATTATCAAATATTGCAGGTGATGCCTCTGAAGGTATGTTGGTAACATTACCAAAACGTTACGACCAAGTTGCGACTAACCAACCAATTGTTGATGCCATTAAAGCGAAGAAAGAAGACCCAACAGGGCCATTTGTTTGGACAACTTATGCAGCTATCCAAGGTTTAACGACGGCAATGGAACGTACTGGTAGTATCGAGCCTGAAGATTTAGTGAAAGACCTGAAAGCAAATCCGGTCGAAACCGTCATGGGAACATTAAGCTGGCAGCCAAACGGTGACCTGAAAGGGTTTGAGTTCGGTGTATTTGAGTGGCACAAAGATGGGACTTCCACCTCTGTAAAATAGTACTCAGCAGTGTTCCAGCATAGCGAATAAGAACCGGAAGTAAGTCACTTGCTTCCGGCTTCTGTTCTCTATAGAGGACAAGTAGTTCGAAAGGATAGTCTTATGTCAGATCAAATTCTGTATTTTATTCAGCAACTTCTGAATGGTTTAACCCTTGGCAGTACTTATGCACTGATAGCTATCGGTTATACGATGGTGTACGGCATCATTGGGATGATTAACTTCGCCCACGGTGAAGTGTACATGATTGGTAGCTATGTCTCTTTTATTGTGATCGCAGGCTTAATGATGCTTGGGATTGATATCGGCTGGATCCTTGTTGCTGCGGCCTTCATTGCGGCAATTGTGGTCTCTAGTGCCTATGGTTGGAGTATTGAACGGGTTGCTTATCGGCCTGTCCGCCATTCAAAACGCTTGATTGCGCTGATCTCTGCGATCGGGATGTCTATATTTCTGCAAAACTATGTCAGCTTATCGCAAGGCTCGCGTGATCTAGCTTTACCTAGCTTAATTTCAGGGCAATGGATCTTGGGGGAAAGCGATGGCTTTGAAGCAACCGTCACTAAGATGCAATTAACTATCTGGGTTGTTACGGTTCTTGCCATGGTGGCTTTAACGTTATTTATTCGTTATTCAAAAATGGGCAGAGCCTGCCGAGCCTGCGCAGAAGATCTTAAAATGGCCAGCTTATTAGGCATTAATACCGATCGCGTCATTTCATTGACTTTCGTTATCGGTGCTGCAATGGCTGCTGTGGCTGGTGTGCTATTGGGGCAATTTTATGGTGTGATTAATCCCTATATTGGTTTTATGGCAGGAATGAAAGCATTTACTGCGGCGGTATTAGGGGGGATTGGGAGTATTCCCGGCGCCATGTTAGGTGGTTTAATCTTAGGCGTTGCAGAAGCGATGACCTCTGCATATTTAAGTACAGAATATAAAGATGTTGTGTCATTTGGTTTATTGATTGGTGTGTTGTTAATCATGCCAACCGGCATTCTGGGACGCCCGGAGGTCGAAAAAGTATGAGAAAAGAAAATTGGATTAATGCCATTGTGGCTTCAGTGACTTTTTTCGTATTGGCACTGTTCATGATGGGGTTGCAGCTCGCTCTTGATGGCACAAAACTGGTTGTTACGGTTGGGGATTCTGTGCGTTGGAACTGGATCATTGCGGGTATTATTGTCATCTTTGTTTATCAGTTGGTTCGTCCGGCATTAAGTAAAGTATGGCAAGGAGTTCCTAAGAAGGCGTGGGCTATTCCTGATTTTGATGGTTCGACAGCCAAGCAAAAGATTCTTGCGGCTGTAATTATTATTGCTGCAATTATTTGGCCATTTATTGTTTCTCGCGGAAGCGTAGATATTGCTACCCTGACATTAATTTATGTAATGTTAGGCTTAGGGTTAAATGTGGTTGTTGGGTTATCCGGCTTACTAGTTCTTGGGTATGCCGGCTTTTATGCCATCGGTGCTTATACTTTTGGTTTATTAAATCATTACTATGGTTTTGGCTTCTGGGAAAGTTTACCGATTGCAGGGTTAACCGCTGCGTTAGCCGGCTTTTTATTGGGATTCCCTGTTCTAAGGTTGCGGGGGGACTATCTTGCAATAGTGACGCTTGGCTTTGGGGAAATTGTTCGTATTTTATTACTGAATAATACCGAAATCACTGGCGGGCCTAATGGGATCAGCCAATTACCGAAACCGACTTTTTTTGGCTTGGAATTTAGCCGTACTGCAAAAGATGGCTGGGATACCTTCCATAACTTTTTTGGCTTAGATTACAGCCCTGGTGACCGTATTATTTTCCTGTATTTTGTTGCCTTGTTATTAGTAGTCTTAACCTTATTTGTTATCAATCGCTTACTGCGTATGCCATTAGGTCGTGCATGGGAAGCATTGCGCGAAGATGAAATTGCTTGTCGCTCATTAGGGCTAAGCCCGACTCGAATAAAATTAACCGCATTTACTATCAGTGCAGCCTTTGCGGGGTTTGCAGGGACGTTATTTGCCGCCCGGCAAGGGTTTATCAGCCCAGAATCTTTTACCTTTGTGGAGTCGGCATTTGTGTTAGCCATTGTCGTTTTAGGGGGAATGGGCTCACAAACTTCCGTGATTTTAGCCGCAATTATCTTAGTCGTATCACGGGAAATGATGCGTGACCTTAATCAATACAGCATGCTGTTATTAGGGGCGCTGATGGTACTGATGATGATCTGGCGACCACAAGGCCTATTACCGATGAAACGCCGTCAAATGCAGGTGAAAAAAGTCCCTGAAGGGGAGGGCGTATGAGCCATATAACAACGCCTTTGCTACAAGTTAATGGCTTAACAATGCGTTTTGGTGGGTTACTTGCCGTCAACAATGTTGAGTTAACTATTAATCAAGGGGAAATAGTTTCACTGATTGGCCCGAATGGGGCGGGTAAAACCACCATTTTTAACTGTTTAACGGGTTTTTATAAGCCAACCAGTGGCACAATTTTATATCGTGAAAAACATCTTGAAGGGCTGACAGGGCAGTCTATTGCCCGCCTTGGTGTCATCCGAACATTTCAGCATGTGCGGTTATTTAAAGAAATGACGGTGATTGAAAATTTACTTGTGGCGCAACATCAACATTTAAAAAGTGGCATTTTTTCTGGGCTATTGAAAACCCCAGCGTTTCGTCGGGCAGAGGCTGAAGCGCTTGATAATGCGGTAAAATGGCTTGAGCGTGTTGATTTACTCCCCTTTGCCAATCGACAAGCGGGTAATTTAGCCTATGGGCAGCAACGTCGGTTAGAAATAGCTCGCTGTATGGTCACTCGCCCTGAAATATTAATGCTAGATGAACCTGCAGCAGGTCTTAATCCTAAAGAAACCAATGATTTAGATGACTTGATTGCCGAGTTACGAGCTCATCATAATGTTTCAATTCTCTTAATTGAACATGATATGAAATTAGTCATGGGAATTTCAGATCGCATTTATGTCGTGAATCAAGGAACGCCATTAGCGAATGGGACACCGAGTGAGATCCGTCAACATCCTGATGTGATAAAAGCCTATTTGGGGGAAGCTTACTGATGCTAGAGTTTAAAAAAGTTTCTACCCATTATGGAAAAATTCAAGCACTACATGAAATTAGTTTGAATATCCAAAAAGGTGAAATTGTGACCTTAATTGGAGCAAATGGTGCAGGGAAAACCACCTTGCTCAGTACGCTTTGTGGCGATCCACGTGCATCGGAAGGCCAAGTCATCTACCGAGGCGTGGATATCACCCAATTGCCCACTTCGAAAATTATGCGTGAAGACATTGCATTAGTACCCGAAGGGAGGCGTGTATTTTCTCGTATGACAGTGGAAGAAAATCTCGCAATGGGGGGCTTTTTTGCCGATCGCCAACAGTACCAAGAACGTATTGAGCGAGTTTATAAGCTATTTCCAAGGTTGTATGAGCGTCGAAGCCAACGTTCAGGAACTATGTCTGGCGGTGAGCAACAAATGCTAGCGATAGGCCGTGCTTTAATGAGCCAGCCAGAGTTACTCTTACTTGATGAGCCATCCTTAGGCCTTGCTCCCATTATTATTATGCAAATTTTCGATACAATTCAACAGCTACGTGAAGAAGGAATGACGATTTTCCTTGTCGAACAAAACGCCAACCAAGCGTTGAAACTCGCAGACCGTGGCTATGTGTTGGAAAATGGGCATATTGTGTTGGAAGACAGTGGACAAGCGTTATTAGCTAATGAGGCAGTGCGGAGTGCTTACCTAGGCGGCTAAAATTTTCATCATACTTCACGCTGTGGCGTTGTTGGCTTCACTCGGCTACTTGGGTCACATACTTATGTATGCTCCCCAAGCTATCCTCATTTTGCCGCCTAGCCACAACGCGAATGATTTAGAAAATTAAATCATCATTCACTTTTTCTGATTGCTCGGGTTATCTGTTGATGCAGGTAGCCCGTTTTTGTTTCTGATGTATTCCATTTTGAGCTGTTTGGCATGGGTTTTCTCTCTATACATCGTTGCAATGTTCTGTGAAGCGACTCGCAATTTCGCTATTTACTTGTTTCTATGCATAAAAACAAATGTATATACAAATTTTTCTCTAGAAACATACAGCTACTTGTTGTTGTATAACTTCTCTTGTGTTCCAACCTTCACACTTCCTATAAAATTTCAAATTTAAATGTATATACTTTGTGAAGTAAATGTATATATATTTGAGTCATAGATAAACAATCTCAATGAATAGATAGTCTCGAGTAAGTTGATATTAAATTAATCCATTGATTTTAAATCAAATAATTAATTTTAAAACACAAGTGCATCGCCACTAACTGGGTATCTCGCAGATTATTATAAATAAAATTGTTAATTTAACGTTAATTAAAAATGGATGATAGGGGATACAACCATGTTAAATCGTACTGACTCAACTCGAGTGATCCGCGCACCACGTGGCAGTGAGAAAACCTGTAAGAGCTGGCTGACAGAAGCGGTATATCGCATGATCCAAAATAATTTAGACCCTGATGTCGCTGAGCACCCTCAAAGCTTAGTGGTCTATGGTGGTATCGGTCGTGCAGCACGTGATTGGGAATGCTATGACAAAATTTTAGATGTGCTGACCACATTGGAAGATGACCAAACTTTACTCGTGCAGTCAGGTAAACCCGTCGGAGTGTTCCCTACCCATCCAGATGCGCCGCGTGTATTGATCGCAAACTCAAATATTGTTCCTCACTGGGCGAATTGGGAGCACTTCAATGAGTTAGATCGTAAAGGCTTAATGATGTATGGCCAAATGACGGCCGGTTCTTGGATCTATATTGGTTCTCAAGGGATCGTCCAAGGCACCTATGAAACGTTCGTTTCACTGGCCAAACAACACTTTAATGGTAACGCAGCAGGGCGTTGGATCTTAACGGGCGGTTTAGGTGGAATGGGCGGAGCACAGCCATTAGCAGCAACCATGGCGGGTTTTAGCATGATAGCGGTCGAATGCGATGAAAGCCGTATCGATTTTCGTTTAAGAACCCGTTATGTGGACAAAAAAGCGACGACATTAGATGAAGCACTACAATACATCGAGGAAGCCAAAGCAAGTGGCCAGCCAGTTTCTGTTGGGTTATTAGGTAATGCGGCTGATGTTTATAGTGAACTGGTGAAACGCAATATCACCCCTGATTCCGTCACTGACCAAACTAGCGCCCATGACCCTGTACACGGTTACTTACCACAGGGTTGGACACTTGCCCAATGGCGTGAAAAACAACAAACCGCAGCTGCTGAAGTGACCAAAGCAGCGAAAAAAAGTATGGCAGTCCAAGTGGATGCGATGTTAACGATGCAAAAGCGTGGCTCAGCAGCTTTTGACTACGGCAATAATATTCGCCAAATGGCAAAAGATGAAGGCATTAGTAATGCTTTTGATTTCCCAGGTTTTGTTCCTGCTTATATTCGCCCTCTGTTTTGTGAAGGTATTGGTCCATTCCGTTGGGTCGCGTTGTCAGGTGACCCTGAAGATATCTATAAAACAGACCAAAAAGTAAAAGAATTATTACCAGATGACAAACACTTACATAATTGGCTCGATATGGCACGTGAGCGTATCGCATTCCAAGGGCTTCCTGCACGTATTTGTTGGGTAGGCTTAAAAGACAGAGAAAGATTAGGCCGTGCTTTCAACGAAATGGTGAAAAGTGGTGAGTTAAAGGGCCCAATTGTGATCGGCCGTGATCACTTAGACTCAGGCTCTGTGGCTAGCCCTCACCGTGAAACGGAATCCATGAAAGATGGCTCTGATGCGGTATCAGACTGGCCTTTATTGAACGCACTATTAAATACCGCAGGTGGTGCAACATGGGTCAGTTTACATCACGGTGGTGGTGTCGGCATGGGCTTCTCACAACATTCAGGCGTTGTCATTGTGTGTGATGGAACGGACGCTGCTGATAAGCGTTTAGCTCGTGTTTTACATAATGACCCTGCAACGGGCGTTATGCGTCATGCAGATGCAGGTTATGACATCGCCATTAACTGTTCGAAAGAGCAAGGCTTGAACTTGCCGATGGTGAAGTAATGTCGTGTGCCAGCTGAAGTAGAGCTGGCATCTTTCTGGAATAGAAGGAATTCAGTATGAATGCTGCGTTAACTCAGAAAAGACAAGGGCCACTGGCGGGGATCAAAGTGATCGATTTAAGCCGTGTGTTAGCAGGCCCTTATTGCACAGGCATGATGGCCGATCTTGGTGCTGAAGTGATCAAAATTGAAGTGCCCAACCACGGTGATGATAGCCGCCATTTAGGGCCATTCATTGATGGGGAAAGTGTTTATTACGGTTTAATTAACCGAGGTAAACGCAGTATTGAATTGGATCTTAAAGCGGATGAAGACCGAGCGATTTTATTCCAGCTAGTCAAAGAAAGTGATGTGGTGGTTGAAAACTTTCGTCCTGGTGTGACTCAACGACTCGGTATCGATTTCGAGAGCCTAAAGCAGCACAACCCTAAATTAATCTACGCCAGTATCTCTGGATTTGGGCAAAACAGCCCACTCGCCAGTTATCCCGCTTATGACATCGTGGCACAAGCGATGTCAGGCCTAATGAGTGTCACTGGTTTCCCAGAAACAGGGCCTACACGCAGTGGTGAGTCAATTGGCGATGTGTGTGCAGGGATGTTTGCCTCATGGGCGATAAGCAGTGCGTTATTTGCGAGAGAGCGTCATGACGAAGCGGCACAGTATATTGATGTAGCGATGGTGGATGTCTTACTGAGCATGCAGTTAACTGGGCTTTCAAACCTATTTGCTCATGATAAGGCTCCGAGCCTAGTGGGTAACCGCCATCCAGTATCTACGCCATTCGATACTTATCAGGCAAAAGATGGCTTAGTGGTTATCGCGATTGCGAGTGAAAAGCTATTCCAACGTTTTTGTGAATGTATGGAAAAATCGGAGTTATGTCACGACTCACGCTATCTTAATGACCCGAGCCGAACACAGCACCAAGCTGAACTTAGAAAAGAGATCGAAAGTTGGACACGCCAAAAAACCGTTGAAGAGGTATGCGACATTTTATTAAATGCGGGCGTTCCTGCTTCACCAATTCATAATTTACACCAAGCAACACAAAGTGAGCATGCCCAAGTGAGGCAAGTTCTGACGCACCTGAATGATGGGGGAACGCCTTTGGTTTCTCAACCGGTTTTTTTCAATGGGAATAAACCTCATTCGACCCGCCGTGCACCAAAATTAGGTGAGGCAAACTTAGTGTATAAGCCAGCGAGAACAACCATTAAAAATGCGGAGACGATGCAATGAGTTTTGATATTAATGAAACAGAACAAGCGGTTGTGGATGCGATAGAAAAAGTTTGTCATGACATTTTACAGCCGAATGCACAAAGATACGATGAGACAGAAACCTTTTGTGCAGAAAGTTTACAAGCGTTAGGAGAAATGGGCTGTTGGGGAATTAATTTACCTGAGCAGTATGGCGGTTTTGGTATTGGCAGTGTGGCGATGAGTCAGGTAGTCGAAGCTGTTGCTGCCGCTTGTGCTTCGACTTCATCGGCTCTAACGGCACATTTTTTGGCGACAGATTCAATTTTAATTGGTGGTACCGAAGAGCAAAAAAATTATTGGTTACCAAAAGCCGCTGCTGGGGAGCTATTAGGCGCATTTGGCTTAACTGAGCCGGCTGCGGGTTCTAATCCTGCAGATATGCGAACCGTGGCAACTCGTGAAAATGGTGGCTGGCGTATTCGGGGTAATAAACACTATATTACTAACGCCAAAGAAGCCGACTTTATTGTGCTATATGCGAAAACGGATATAGAAGCGGGAGCCCGTGGGATCAGCGCATTTATGATCCCTAAAGGCACGGAAGGTGTGGCATTTTCTCAACCTGAAAAAACGATGGGATTACGGGGGAGCACGATTTATGAATTAGCACTGAATTGTTGGCTACCGGAATCGGCATTACTGGGAGAGGAAAATAAAGGGTTCCATACCGCGATGGAAGTTTTAGATAAAGGGCGTGTTGAGGTGGCCGCAACATCCCTTGGTATTGCTCGCGCTGCGATGGAAAGTGCTTTAGGTTGGGTAAAAGAACGCCAAATTGGTAAAAAACCATTAGCCGCATACCAAGGAACTCAATGGCGTATTGCGGATATGCATACCCAGTTGGAGGCCGCTCGTATGTTGACTTGGCAAGCTGCCGAATTGCGTGATTCAGGGGAGCGTTTTAGTTTGCAATCTGCGACGGCGAAATTGTTTGCCGCTGAGTGCGCGGGTTTTGTTACAGATGCAGCATTACAGCTTCATGGTGGCTACGGCTATATTCGTGACCTTCCCCTTGAACGTTATGTGCGTGATGCACGGATTTTACGGATTTTTGAAGGCACGTCAGAAATACAAAAAATTATTATTTCACGTGCCGTTTTAGATGCCCACTAATTTATTTTAAGTATTGAGCGAGTAAGCGGGACAGGCGTTTACTGGTTTATGGAGCACCATAGGAAGCACTACCTGACAACAGGATCATGGAATTAAAAACACAACAACAATCAGGTTTAAGAATGTATTTCAATTAGTTATTTAGGGTGAATAACAGATAAAACATCACCCAGCGTAATGCTTAATAACTGTACCTTACAACTGTAGTTATTGCGGTTCCATTACGATTAATTGGTTCATTCTTTAAGCCAGCCTTGCTTAAAGAGGAGTTACCATGACAGTTTCAAACGACATCGCTACAGGGCAAAAAAATCGGCAGGAGAATGTACCTTTAATCGAAGCGCGTTCCATCGATTACATTCCAGAGTCCGAGCGCCACGGCACCTTATCAAGCCAATTCACACTTTGGTTTGGTTCTAATTTGCAAATAACCGCAATTGTAACCGGAGCCTTGGCAGTCGTACTAGGTGGGGATGTATTCTGGTCATTAATTGGCTTATTTATTGGCCAGTTGTTAGGTGGTGCGGTGATGGCCTTGCATGCGGTGCAAGGACCAAAATTGGGGTTACCACAAATGATTTCGAGCCGTGTACAGTTTGGTGTATACGGTGCCGTCATCCCTATTTTATTAGTTTGCATGATGTATGTCGGGTTTTCTGCCAGTGGTACTGTGCTGGCAGGGCAAGCGGTGGGTCAGTTATTACATGTGACGGATTGGGTTGGAATTATCATTTTTGGTGTGGTGATTATTGGCATCACAATTTGTGGTTATCGCATCATCCATATTTTAGGAAAAGTGGCGAGCGTTATTGGTGTAATTACGTTCTTCTATCTATTTTTCCGTCTATTTTATATGAATGATGTTTCGGTACTACTGGAAAACCGCCATTTTAGCTGGACTAACTTTTTATTAGCGATGTCATTGTCTGCTTCTTGGCAAATTGCATTTGGGCCTTATGTTGCTGACTATTCACGTTATTTACCGACTAAAACTCCAACAATCAAAGCCTTTTTGGCCGTGGGTTCAGGTACAGTTATTGGTACGCAAGCATCGATGATTTTAGGGGTTTTTGCCGCAGCGCTTGCAGGGAATAAATTTGCGGGTAACGAAGTATCGTATATCGTGGGCTTAGGTAGCACAGGTTTGATAGCGGCTCTGTTATATATCAGTATTTTCTATGGGAAAGTGACGATAACCGCGCTGAATGCTTATGGCAGTTTTATGTCTATGGCAGCAATTTGGTGTGGCTTCCGTGGGAAAAGCCAAATATCTCGTGGGCAAAGGTTGTTTTTCATCATTCTGATGGTGAGCTTCTCGACAGCTTTAGGGTTAGCTGGGCAACATTCATTCTTAAAGTTATTCTCTGCTTTCTTATTGTTTTTACTCGCATTCTTTACTCCTTGGAGTGCAATCAATCTTGTTGATTACTATTGGGTCACTAAAGGCCGCTACGATGTGCCTGAACTCGCAAACCCAAATGGCCGCTATGGGCGTTGGAATAAAGTTGGGATATTCACTTACATTGCGGGTGTGTTAATACAGTTACCCTTTATTTCAACAGGGTTTTATACCGGGCCTTTAGTCGAAAAACTCGGTGGTGTTGATATCTCATGGATTGTGGGCTTGGTGGCAACCAGTGTTATTTACTATGTTGCGATTAAAAAATGGCCTATGTCAGTGGCAGACCGATTGATATTACCCACAACTAAATAACCATTTCATCAAAAACGAGCATTAAAAATAGTAAAAATTGAGATAGCCAGTAGCAGTGTGAATATCACTGTTACGGTTTCTCTCAACCTAAAAAACGATTTTAGAACATCATCATACCCAACAATCGTTGAAGAATTGGGATAGGAGTTGCTATGAAAATTTTAGTCGCAGTGAAGCGAGTAATAGACCATAACGTCAAAATAAGAGTAAAAGCCGATGGCTCAGGCGTTGAATTGGCGAATGTCAAAATGGCCATCAACCCCTTCGATGAAATCGCTGTCGAAGAAGCTGTACGTTTAAAAGAGGCGGGAAAAGCGACAGAAGTTATTGCTGTTTCCGTTGGTGATATTGGCTATCAAGAAACATTACGCAGTGCGATGGCGATTGGTGCTGACCGTGGCATTTTAGTCCAGAGATCTGGAGAGTTGACCTTAGAACCACTGGATATTGCGCGTTTACTTCAACGAATTGTGGAAAAGGAACAGCCAGATCTTATTTTATTAGGCAAACAAGCTATTGATGATGATTGTAATCAAATAGGCCAAATGCTTAGCGCATTATTGGATTATCCGCAGGCGACATTTGCCTCACAAATTCAGTTTGAAGGCCAATTACTGCAAGTTACAAGGGAAATTGATGGCGGGTTAGAAACGTTAGAGATGCCATTACCCGCGGTTATCACAACGGACTTAAGGCTCAATGAACCTCGTTATGCAACTTTGCCTAATATCATGAAAGCTAAGAAAAAAACGTTAGATATTATCGATATTGCTGATATGAATTTTACTCTATTAGGGCAAATTAAAATGCTTAGTGTCTCAGAGCCTAAAAAACGGGCAGGGCAATGTACATTGTTAAGCAGCGCGATAGAGCTAGTCAGTGCATTGCAAGCGAAAGAAGTGATTTAATCGAGGAAAATATCCATGAGCCAAATATCTGTATTAGTGGTGGTCGAACATGATAACCAAACAATTAAAATCTCTACTTATCATAGCATTAACGCTGCAAAACAACTTCTTGCCGCGGGTGATCATTTGCACTTATTAGTTGCAGGAGATGAGACGAAATTGGTCGCTCAGCTAGCTGCGTGTATACAGGGCGTGAGTAAAGTTCTAGAAATACAATCAGATAACTTGAAAAACCAACTCGCAGAACCGATGGCTCACGCTGTGGTTAATATCGCAAAGGAGTATACCCATTTACTGTTTCCTGCGACGACATTTGGGAAGAATATAGCCCCACGGGTTGCTGCAACGTTAGGGATTGCACAAATTTCAGACATTACTCAAGTTATTGATTCTCAAACCTTCATTAGGCCTATTTATGCAGGAAATGCGTTAGCAACAGTGCAGAATAATGGCCAACAAGTGGTTATTACGGTGCGTAGTTCGGCATTTTCGGGGGGATATGAAGCACAAAGTGATGCTGAAATTGAAACCGTTTCCCTTGCCGATATTCCCTTGCGTAGTCAGCTAAAAAGCCAATCTCTAACCCAAGTTAGCCGTGCGGAATTGAGCTCTGCAAAAGTGGTTATTTCAGGTGGGAGAGGTTTGAGCTCTGGTGAAAATTTTGCGCTATTGGAAACAATCGCTGACAAATTGGGCGCTGCGGTTGGTGCTTCACGTGCCGCGGTCGATGCAGGCTTTGTTCCGAATGACTATCAAGTCGGGCAAACAGGGAAAATTGTTGCACCAGATTTATATATCGCAGTAGGAATTTCAGGAGCAATTCAACACGTTGCAGGCATGAAAGAAAGTAAAGTAATCGTTGCGATTAATAGTGACCCTGAAGCGCCGATTTTCCAAGTTGCAGATTATGGCATTGTTGGCGATCTATTTGAGATCTTACCGGAATTTGACAAAGCATTAGCGTAAGAGGTGGATGAATGGCTATCGACAATATTGATAAGATAAACGAGGCCCCCGAGCGGGAATCGATGGAGTTCGATGTCCTGATTGTCGGTGGTGGGCCTGCGGGGTTATCTGCAGCAATACGATTAAAACAGCTTGCCGCAGAGAAAGGAACAGACATATCGGTTTGTTTAATTGATAAAGGCGCACAGATAGGTGCTCATGTTTTATCTGGTGCGGTGATTGATCCACGGGCTCTTGATGAATTGCTGCCAGACTGGCAGCAAAAAGTTTCAGGCCCCTTAACACCTGTAAATCATGACCGTTTTTTATGGTTGAAAGAGAAAAAAGCAAGTCATTTACCCCTATCTTTATTACCAAAGTGTTTGAAAAATGATGGTAATTTCATTGGTAGCTTAGGGCAGGTCAGTGCTGCGCTTGCCGTTGAGGCTGAAAGATTAGGAGTTGATGTTTTTGCTGGTTTTGCTGCGGTTGAAGTGCTATTTGATGAGACAAACCAAGTAATAGGTGTCACCACTGGAGATATGGGACTTGATAAATCAGGTAACCCAACACCGATGTATCAACCAGGTATGAATTTGCTTGCGAAAATGACCTTTTTTGCGGAAGGGTGCCGAGGTCAACTCGGTAAACAATTAATAAACCATTTTAATTTATCTGCAGAGAGTGGCAAACAAACCTATGGTTTGGGAATTAAGGAAATCTGGCAAATTCCAAAAGAGCAACATCAAGCAGGGTTAGTTGTCCATTCTGTTGGTTGGCCACTAGATAACCACACCTATGGCGGTGGCTTTGCTTATCACTATGGAGATAACTTAGTCGCAGTGGGTTTGGTCGTCGGGCTAAATTATGAAAACCCTTATTTATCACCATTTGATGAGTTTCAACGCTTAAAAACCCATCCTGCTTTTAGTGATTTTTTATCGGGTGGAGAGCGTATCAGCTATGGTGCTAGAACGATGGTGGCAGGTGGGTTAGCCGCGTTACCCGAATTAAGCTTTCCTGGTGGGGTGCTAATTGGCGATGATGCTGGTTTTTTAAACGCGGCTCGTATCAAAGGCACACATTGTGCCGTTAAAAGTGGCGCACTAGCGGCAGAAGCGTGGTTTAGCGCTATCCAGAATGGAATGGTTGACTATTTACAGTTTAAACAGCAATTTCGACAGCTATTTGAAGAGAGCTGGTTATATCAAGAGCTTTACCAAACACGGAATTTTAAGCCTTATATGAAAAAAGGTTTAGTCGTTGGTTCAATGCTATTTGGTGCAGAACAACTGTTATTAAAAGGGCACAGCCCGTGGACGTTGAAATTAAAACAATCGGACCACGAAGGAATAAAAGAAGCGAAAGGTTTTACACCGATAGACTACCTAAAACCCGATGGTAAATTAATTTTTGATAAACCTTCTTCCGTTTTTTTATCGAATACGAACCATGAAGAGGAACAACCCTGCCATTTAAAACTGGCTGATACTAATGTTCCTATCCAAGTTAATTTAATGAAATATGCTGCGCCTGAGACACGTTATTGCCCCGCTGGAGTCTATGAAATTATAGGGGATAAAAGTGAAGAAAAACTGCAAATTAATGCACAAAACTGCCTGCATTGTAAGGCTTGTGACATTAAAGATCCGTTACAAAATATCACCTGGACTGCTCCCCAAGGAGGGGAAGGGCCTATTTATCAAGGAATGTAAAACGAATTTATTGTGATGTAGATGTGCTTGATATTTTTTGTTTTATCAGTCGCTTTGGGGCAATTTTGCCCCATTTTTTTATTTCTGCATTAATTCTCAATTCGCGAATGTAATTTTAATTTGTAGCGCGAACCCGCGGTGATCATTTTAACATAGCTAATTAGGGTCTTACCTGTCCAAGTGCGCCGACTAAGTTGTAAACAAGGTGAGTTTTCTTTAATTGATAATGATTGAGCAATGGACTTTGTGGCTAATGCGGCTTCAATGGTATGTTCCATTTCACTGACAGGAAAATGGCGTTGCAAGTAACCGCTAGGCGTTTCTGTATCGCCATATTTTTGCTTAACAAAGTCAGGCACAATGGCGTGGTTAACATAGCGTTCTTCTAACATTAAAGGGATATCGTTTTCAAAATGAAGAACTTTACAGTATCCCACATCACTTCCTTCGCTAATTCCGAGCTGTAGTGCGATTTCTGCTGACGCGGAAATAATTTTAAGTTGTAATTGGTGACCGCTATATTTGTTACCGCTCGTTGAGATCTCATCAAAAATATCAAATGCTTTTGTAACTGGGAGCTCATGTTTTTGGGTGGCAACAAATGTGCCTTTTCCTGCAATACGATTTAGGATCCCTTTTTGGCTTAACTCTGAAATGGCTTTATTCACCGTCATACGGCTTACATTAAATTGAGCGCATAGCTCTAATTCTGTCGGTATTTGAGTTTCAGGCATAAAAATACCTAAATCAATACTGCGTAAAATGTAAGACTGGATTTGCTTATATGCAGGTTGTGATGTCATCGTTGTTATTCAAAATTATTGTTAAAGGAAGGAGTGGTAAAATTGCTTTATTGCCACATTTCACTCACAAACTTTGTATTGAATGCAAGTTTATCAGTAATTACTGGCTTTGCTAGTAGGAGACACCTATTTCTAATAATTAACCTGAGTTAAATAACAGTTTAGAGTGCTCGTCATTGTCTGAATTATTTTATTATAAGGTAAGTTTTACTAGGGCTATATACCTTTATTTATTATCATAATGTTAAATTTACTTAGCGAAATAGGCATTTACTCATGCGAGTTCAATATTTCCATGTCAGTCTTACTCAATGTGATTATCAAAATGTCAGCCCAATGGGGATGGTAAGATTGATTGCCTCTAAAAAAGTATTTTTCTTTAATCAGGATGATTTTTCAAATAGCCAAATTTTTTTAGAGCGCATACAGCAAGGTGACTCTTTGGTTATTTGTGCAGAAGAGATGAATGATGGAAGCTATTGGGTTGAATGGGTTTACCATGCTGAGCATGGCCGGCTTGAGCCCGATAGAACCGTTAGCTTTAATCGTTCACTAGGAAAACAATACTTAATTTCGTTAGTCTTAATGGCACTGATACCTGCGGTGTATTACTGTTTTACTGAGGCAGACGACAGTTTCTTGATGATAATATTAGTGGCCATTTTGGGTTGTGCTGCTTTCACTGGGATCATTCTTTTTGGCTTAGCACTCGTACAAACAAAGCATATTTTAAGCCCAAAACGAAAATTAATTTTGAAAGCGCTAGATTCAGTTATTGCTGGGAAATATAAACTGTTTGAAGAAAGTTCATATATTGAAATCGACGGTATCAAGAATCCTAAATCTAAGCCTGTAAAATTACATAAAGCTGCTGAAATTAATGTTGATAAAACATCACTATCCGTGACAAAAGGTAAGGTAAATATCACTGCAAATTACAACCTTACGATCGCTGCAGGAGATACTCTCCAAACACTCAATAAAGTTAATTTACAGATTAATAAAAAACACATGGGAGTTTTAGTCTCAGCAAATGAGCCCCTTTTTAATAATCATAAATTATTTATTGCACAGGCGGATGAACTTGAGGTTTTACATAAAAATATTCAGGAAGATTCAAAGGAACAAGTCGTTTTTGGCATCCTAAATCATCAAGACGGACTAGCATATAGCCTGATAGGTAAAGGCGCTCCACAAGAAAGAGGGTTCTATATTGGTTTGTGGGGCTTTATATTCTGTATTCTAGCGCTTTTCATTCTAGCCGTTGGTAGCGTATCTATTAGCGAAACCTTTGAAAAAGGCGGCTATTGGGATTATTGGGACTGGATGAATATTATTGATACTGGTGTCATGTTTATCAGTTTCTCAGGAACTATTTTACTCGGAATAAGCTTCCTTATTGCTTTATGTGTGGCGATTTATTTTAAAGTGTCAAAACGCGGTAATGCCTATTATCAATCTCAATATTTTTTAAAACAACTTCGTCGGCAGCACGGTAAAACAGATTATGTGACGGAGGTGCGTTCATGAACCCATTTCTCAGTAAACGATTCCTTATTTTAACGTTTATTTTTGCACTCAGTTTATTGTTCACTCTTTTTGTTTTTATTCGTGGTGGTACGGAAGATTGGCAATGGCAAAACCATAATGAAAATAGTGTAGCAATAGGTAGCTATGATTTCGCAACGACATTTCCATCTGAAAAGGGGATGCTAATAATAGCTCAAAAAAGCAGCCGTTCTAGCTATTATTATTCTTATAGTCCTTATGAAACGTTGAGTGAATATGATTACCAGATATTGTTTGCAGATAATCAAGGTGTCCATTTTATTACGTATGGTGACCAAAGCTTCTATAATGCTGTTTGTGAAAGAAATGAGTGCTTAATCATGCTAAGGGATGGCTACCGTACTATTAATTTAACCAACTTTTCGGTAAGTGAATTAATTCCTTGGGGAGATAAGCCCAGTACTCTATTTTCGACATTAATTATGGGTAAAATTTATCAATCTAAAGGTTCTCCTTTTTATGTGGTTGCGGATAATGAAAATATCTTTATTAGCACAGATAAAGGAATGGTATGGGAACATTTTATGAATGTTCGTGATTTAGCTAAATCATTATTTCCTGAGGAAATTTCTGGTAATTCAAATTTCTCCTACGCAACTTACCGAGATAAAATCGTAATGTGGTACAGCTACGGTAATCAAATGGGATCACTAGAAGTTATCATGGATATCCCCACTAAACAGGTTATAAGTAGTAAATGGTTACCTGTCAGAATCAATGAATCAGCACAAAATCGTCATGGCGATATTTTTGTGGTTGCTCAGGAGCCTTCACGCCGTTTATTTTCTTTGATGCAATTCCAGACTAATGGTGATTTTGAGGTTATTGCAGAAAGCGGTTATAACCATTTGAACAGCTTAAAAGTTGGTAATCAGGGGGTAATTGTTTCGAATTCAGTTAGAGGTTCACAACAATACTTAATGATGGATATTGCAACCAAAGAGATCCGTTATCGCCCTGAATTTCCTTTGTATAACAAAATATACAATATGGCGAACCAATCTTTGATTGAAATAGAAAGCACTTATTCGAATGAAGGTAAACTGACTAAAGGCGCACAAGTTTCTTATCAATCTTTGCATTGATATGCGATTGTGATTTAGCGTGTTCTTATTCAAGAAGGATAGGGGAAACTTTATCCTTTTTTATATTGGTTACTTAAAAGGTTAATTTAATGCGGAGATGGGAATAGTTTGCGGTAAATCTTCGCGTTAAGATGAGTAAGAGGGCCTTTCAATGGTAGATTGAAAAACAGATAAAAATTAATCAATTCTAATTGATTATATGGAAATATTATCTTCAATCAGAAAAAATAAAAGGAATATAGTTAATAATGTTATTAACTATAGGTGGTGCTATTAGATGTTATCACTAAAGATTACTAATTAAATTGTTTTTCTAAATTTATCCATATTTAATCAAACGGTTGATTTTATTTTAGTAAACCTTAGTGACTTTATGAATATTATCGTAATTAAAAATCAAGCTAAACATAAGGTAAAAAATAGGTAGTATTGACTAGATCCTATTCTTCATTTAATGCAAAATAACAGTGCAAAAATTAATTCTAATTCTAATTCTAATTTTATTTTAATTGAGATAGCTAAATGAATATATCCAAAATCAGTATTGCATCTATTTTTATTGCAAGTGCATTATTAAGTGGTTGTGCTAAAGAATCTTCTCGCTCTTTAGCTGTAGAAAAAGTTGCGACATATAATACTCAATATTCAGGTCCAAAAAGCCCAATATCAATAGGGAAATTCGATAATCGTTCTAGTTATATGAATGGTATTTTCTCTGATGGTGTTGATCGTTTAGGTAATCAATCTAAAACCATTTTGATGACACATTTACAGCAAACAGGTCGTTTTAATGTATTAGACCGTGCAAATATGCAAGAGCTTAAAGAAGAAGCTGGTATTAAAGGTCAGTCTCAACAGTTAAAAGGTGCAACTTATGTGATTACTGGTGATGTTACTGAATTTGGGCGAAAAGAAGTAGGGGATCGCCAGTTATTCGGTATTTTAGGTCGTGGTAAATCACAAGTAGCGTATGCCAAAGTTAATTTAAACGTTGTTAATGTTCAAACATCTGAAGTGGTATTTTCTTCACAAGGTGCTGGTGAATATGAATTATCAAATAGGGAAGTGATTGGTTTTGGTGGCACCGCTAGTTATGACTCAACATTGAATGGAAAAGTATTAGATTTAGCCATTAGGGAAGCTGTAAATAACTTAGTTTCGGGTATTGAAAGTGGTGCATGGCAGCCAGCTAAATAAGGAAATACGATGAAAATTAAATTATTGGCTGTTATGGCCGGTGCGATTTTATTAAATGGCTGTGCCAATGAACCAAAACCATTATATAACTGGGATGGTTATCAAACAACGGTTTACCAATATTATCAACAAACAGAAACTAGCCCCCAAGAGCAAATTCAAGCTTTGAAAAAGAATTTGGAAATGAGCAAAGCAAAAGGTTTGGCAACTCCGCCAGGGTTACATGC
This sequence comes from Providencia sp. PROV130, assembly GCF_028482225.1. Taxonomy (NCBI): domain Bacteria; kingdom Pseudomonadati; phylum Pseudomonadota; class Gammaproteobacteria; order Enterobacterales; family Morganellaceae; genus Providencia; species Providencia sp. PROV130. The sequence continues at coordinate 24,822 of NZ_JAMPQC010000008.1, forward strand.
ACATTTAGGGTTATTGTACTCAACAACCGGAGCGGTTGATCTTGCAATGCAAGAATTCACTGCAGAAAAAGCATTGTATCCAGAATCTGCGGCTTACATGGATTTTCTCATGAAAAATAAAGGAAAAGTAAAATGAAACATTTACTTATAGTCTGCGGATTGGTGATGACATGGTTATTAACGGGATGTGCTCAGCCAACTAAAGTTGATTACACGGCATTTAATCAAAGTAAACCAAAAAGTATTCTGGTGCTATTACCACAAAATAGTTCACCAGAGGTACAGGCAAGTCATGGTTTATTATCACAAGCGACCTTTCCTTTAGCTGAGGCGGGTTATTATGTGTTCCCTGTTGCTGTTGTTGAGGAAACTTTTAAGCAAAACGGGATGACAAATGCGGGTGATATTCAGGCTGTTCCTCCAGCAAAATTACATGAAATTTTTGGTAATGATGCGGTACTTTATTTGAATATTACTGAATACGGAACAAGTTATCAGGTTATTTCCAGTGATACTCGCGTTACAGCGGATGCAAAATTGGTTGATGCTAGGACAGGGGCGTTATTATGGAGTGGCTCTGCAACTGCATCGAGTGCTGAAAATAATTCCTCGTCAAATGGTATTATTGGGGTGTTAGTATCTGCTGTTGTTAACCAAATCGTAGATACAATGACAGATAAAAGCTATGCAATTGCAGGTATAACAAGTGTCAGGTTATTATCTGCAGGTAAACCTAATGGTATCTTATATGGGCCTAGGTCACCTAAATACGGTAAAGATGCTCAGTAATTATTAATTATTTTAATAATGGGTAAAATAAAACTATTTTACCCATTTTATTTAAGTTATCTTTATTTAAGTTATCTTTATTTAAGTTAAATTAATGTATTTAATTATGTTGTTATATTAAGTATATGTACTTTTACTAATGTAGTTAAACTAAATTTAATAAAATTAAACTCTTATTTAATAAATAAATTAAGACTGTGACTTGAGTCAAGTTGTTTCTGCCTCTCTTGCTAATAATGTGATAGAGGTACAATATTATGACAATAGCGATTACTTTGGTAATACAACTGTTATATATATAATAGCAGTCGGTTGTACTAATTCCTCGTTGATAGGAGTCATAGTATGTTCTTGTTAAACGAATCTCTCATTTCAAGGTATTTCTTCTATATGAAGAAATGGTTCAATATTGATATCTCTTTAGCCTTCTTTTTCCCAAATAAATAACCTTTCTATTTTCCTTTCTTAAAGTTTTTTTAACTTATTTCACTATGGGTTAAATCTCTATTATTTATTATTTAATGAAAAATTAAAGGTATTATCATGGCTAAAAGAATCGTAGAACCATTCCGTATTAAAATGGTAGAAAATATCCGTATTCCATCAAGAGAAGAACGTGAAGCGGCGTTAAAAGAAGCAGGATATAACCCATTTTTACTACCAAGCAGCGCGGTTTATATTGATTTATTAACTGACTCAGGTACCAATGCGATGAGTGACCACCAGTGGGCAGCAATGATTACTGGTGATGAAGCGTACGCAGGATCTCGTAACTATTATGATTTAAAAGATAAAGTGAAAGAGATGTTTGACTATGATTACGTCATTCCTGCTCACCAAGGTCGCGGTGCTGAAAATATGTTATTCCCTGTTTTATTGAAAGTAAAACAGGAACAAGGCGGTGCTAAAAAACCGGTATTTATTTCTAATTTCCACTTTGATACAACAGCAGCACACGTTGAATTAAACGGTTGTAAGGCAATTAATATTGTTACCGAAAAAGCCTATGACTCGGATACTTATGATGATTGGAAAGGTAATTTTGATATCCAAAAATTAAAAGATAATATTGCGGAGCATGGTGCAGAAAACGTTGTTGCAATTGTATCTACTGTAACTTGTAATAGTGCAGGCGGTCAGCCAGTATCAATGGCGAATTTGAAAGAAGTTTATGAGATTGCTAAACAACATAATATTTTTGTTGTCATGGACTCGGCTCGTTTTTGTGAAAATGCGTATTTTATTAAAGAGCGTGATCCTAAATATAAAAATTCGACAATTAAAGAAATTATTCTTGATATGTATAAGTATGCTGATGCATTAACGATGTCAGCGAAAAAAGATCCACTATTAAATATTGGTGGGTTGGTCTGTATTAAAAATGATGAAAAGATCTTCACACTGGCAAGACAACGCTGTGTTCCAATGGAAGGTTTCGTGACCTATGGTGGATTAGCGGGTCGTGATATGGCGGCAATGGTACAGGGTCTTGAAGAAGGGGCTGGTGAAGAATATCTGCATTATCGTATAGGGCAAGTTAAATACTTAGGTGACCGCTTACGCGAAGGTGGTATTTCAATTCAATATCCTACAGGCGGGCACGCAGTATTTGTCGACTGTAAAAAACTGGTTCCACATATTCCAGGTGACCAATTCCCAGCGCAAGCTGTTATTAACGCACTTTATTTAGAATCGGGTGTTCGTGCGGTTGAAATTGGTTCATTCTTATTAGGGCGTGATCCTGAAACGGGAAAACAAAAACATGCAGACATGGAATTTATGCGATTAACTATTGCGAGACGCGTATATACCAATGACCATATGGATTATATTGCAGATGCTCTCATTGGGTTAAAAGATAAATTCGCAACTCTGAAAGGTCTTGATTTCGAATATGAACCACCAGTATTAAGACACTTTACAGCAAGATTAAAACCAATTAAATAATAGGTCGCTTTTCTGGTTCCCGTGCAATGCGGGAACCTCATCCTTATTCTTAAGGTAAACACCATGAATAATTCGGCAGCCAAAAAAGAACCCTCCATAATGGTAGGGGGTTTTGTGCTAGGCGGTGCCATGATCGGGGCGGGTATGTTTAGTTTGCCCACTATTATGGCTGGAGCTTGGTTTATTAACTCTGTAGCTATCTTGTTAGTTGTTTGCTTTTTTATGTTTCACTCAGGGATTTATATTTTAGAATGTATATCAAAATATGGATCAGGAACGAATTACTTTTTCATATCTAAAGAATTATTACCAAAATGGGCATGCTATATAGCTAATATGGCATTAATATTTGTACTTTATATATTAATTTATGCCTACATATCAGCCGCAGGCTCGGTTATTAAAGAAGCCGCCGCTATTTACGGATACAACATCAATTTAAGATTAATATTTATTATCTTTACATTAATATTAGGTGCGAGTATTTGGTGGAGTGGCGTTGGAGCAAGCCGTTTAACATCATTGTTTTTATTTATTAAAATAGTTTTATTTATTTTGGCTTTCTCTGGGTTATTTTTTATTGTAAAAACAGATTTGTTATTAACTTCACCGGTTGAGGGCGGACAAACAGCATTGCTACCTTTTGTCTTTATTATTATCCCCTATGCAATTACTTCTTTTGGTTATCATGGGAATGTTTGTAGTCTATATAAGCTTTATCATGAGAATGAAAGAAAGGTTGTTAAGAGTTGTGTTATCGGTTGTGTATTAGCATTGGTTCTCTATTTTCTTTGGATCATGGGGACAATGGGAAATCTACCGCGGGCAGAATTTTTGACAATTATTAATAAAGGCGGTAATTTAGACGCATTTATTGAATCACTATATGCAGTGCTGAATAGCAAAAATATTGCGACATTCTTACTGTGGTTCTCTATTAGTGCTGTATTCTGTTCATTCTTAGGTGTCGCAATTGGGTTATTTGATTACATTCTTGCTTCGCTGAATTTTAAAGATAATCCATCAGGTAGAATGAAATCTGCATTATTATGTTTCTTGCCTCCTCTTATTCTTTGCATGTTATTCCCAAATGGTTTTTTAATCGCAATAGCTTATGCAGGTATGGCGGCATGTATCTGGGCTATTATTTGCCCTGCAGTTATGGCATTAAAGGTAAGAGAGCGTTTTCCTGAATCTAAATTTAAAGTGTGGGGCGGAAAGGGGTTAATCTATGCCGTAATCGCTTTTGGTGTCTTTGGTATTATTTGCCAATTGTTAGCGCAGTTTAATTTGTTACCGATATACCGTTAATTTTTCAAAATACAAGCTGTAAAATAACTGCAAAGGTACAGTGAGGGTTCGCTGTACCTTTTTCTATCCAACAATATGGCTGACTGTAAACTAGTATTGAAATATGACCGTTTTTTTAAAGTACATTTTAATATTTTGTCCTTGATAAATAATGGGTTTAAAGGCCATTTTTTTAATCGCTTTCACCGCTTCTTCTTTAAAACCTAAATCAGGGATCTTGTTGTTTAGTATTTCAACGGATTCAACTTGGCCATCTAATCCAACTAATAACCGAATTTGTACTTTAACCACTTTTGTATAGCCTAAGGAGCGAGCCTCTTTTGGATACTTAGGGGTCGCATCCTGTAAAATTGTATAGGAAATACCACTCGAACCGAGTGCGGTATAACTTCCATCACCATTAGCAGCGAATTGGTTATTACCCGATAATATATTATTCGCTTTACCACCTTGACTACTTTCTGAAGTTGATGAGGTGGTGGCAGAATGATTTTTAGCCGCTGAATTGGAGGGTGTTTCTTTAGCTGTTTCTAGTGAGTCTTGCTGTGTTTTATGGCTTATTTTATTGGCAATAAGCTGATTTTCTGTGTTATTTCGAGTGTCATTGTTCAGTAATTTACTTTGTTTTTCTTGTTTTTTTCCTTGTACGGGCTGACTGATCTCCGGTTTTGTATTTACTTTAGTTTTCTGTGTGAGCAAAGGTGATTCAACTGTATTATCAACGGGAACATTGACAGGAGTTAATGAATTTTTAAGTTGGGTTTTTGAGGGTATTTTACTTTCATTAGGTTGAGACTTGCTAAGCGGCTTCAGTTGCGAAGCAGCTTCAGCCTTCGAAGGGGATTCTGATATAACTTCTTGTAATTGCGCTTGTCTCTTACTACTCTGCTCTCCTGAGCCCCCAGAGGAGCCCATTGGCCCTTCTAGAGATAGCGTTATCGTTTCCTCACCTTCGACCATAGGTACTGCCCTACCTGTTTGTAGGGCGATAAACATAATGGCAATGATATGGATAACGAGTGACAGTACTAAAGCAAGTTTATAGCGAAAAAACGGGTTTATAGTCACTGAAACATTTCCTGTTTAAATCAATAGGTGGCTTTGATACCTGCAAAAAATGAGCGCTCATTTCCAGGAATCAATGAGCCGTAGCCTGCAGTAACATAGTCGTAGTAGGTTTTATTCATTAAGTTAGTGACTCCACCATATAATTCAATGTGTTCAATCGGTGTGTAACGAACACTCAGGTCAATGAGCTCACGTGATTTAACAACGCCATCTTCTTCTTTATTGGCATCAGAAAGGAAGTTATTGTACGAACCATAATAGGTGTACTGAATATCTCCTGATAAATCCTCAGTAAAGTCGTATTTTACTTTTAGTTTAACGGAGTGCTCTGGCACTTTAGTTAAACCACTTTTCGTGTAATCAATGGTGTTTTTGCCGTTTTCTTCCAAGAATTGACGGCCATGGTTGTTATAATCAGAACGTCCTCTGAGCCATGAATATGATTCTTGGAAGGTGAAATCACCGAGAGTTTGCTGGAAGTCAACATCGGCTCCCCAGCGGCGAGTTTTCAACAAATTCATTGTCTTCGCATCATTGACACTAGTGAGATAAATGCGATTTAACTGATTATTCGTATTGGATGTCCAGAACGTGACATTAACAGTACTAAACGCTAATTTGTCTCTTAAACCAACCTCAAATAAGTCATATTTCTCATCTTCGGCCTTAGTCGGTGTGTAAATTTTTTCACCATTAACGACCGATTGGTCACTGATTTGCAAGCCATCAGGAAGGGTGTAGCCTCGTTCATATCGCCCATAAACTCGGCCTGTATCGCGATAAAGGTAAGCAAGAGAGAGTTCTGCAGCGGTATTCCAACGGTCTGAAGTACCTGATCCATTTACCGTACCGCTTTTATCAAATGACCATTCAGCCAATTCACGTCTTAGCCCTTGAGTAAAAACAAATTGGTCTGATTTCAGGCTGTTAAGGACATAAATTGCTTTTGTTGTTTTATCATAATCGAAATTATGAGGAACCCCATAATATCGTCCTTTGCTGTCTTTTTTATAGCTTCCAATATAATGAATAGAAGCCTTTTGTTTAGCGTAATCTACGCCCAAAAGTAGGTTACTATCATCAAGGTAGCCGATATCTAGTTTGATTTTTGTTCCGTGGCTTTTTTGATTAACTTTTTGTTCCCAGTTGGCATTATTAGTATAAAAACCATCAGTGTAGAAAACATCAGTAGCAAAATTGAGTTTATCCGTAAATGCATTTTGGTAACTTAAATTATAGCTATCGACCTCGCGGTCACCGGTCAAATAACCGCTGATTGTTTTTTTAATTAACTTACCATTTTCATCAATCCCAACAGTGACGGTTTTGTCTGGTGGAACGTAGTCTTTACCATACTTTTTGATATTACGTGATGTGAGCGTTTTTACGTACTGAGAACTTTCAGTGAGATGGCTTCCTCGCAACATCAGGCTTTGATCTGAAGTGAGATCCCATCTTCCACCTAATGAATAATATTCTGAATTACGGTAGGTATCTTTATAGTAAAGGTCACGATTTAGTTTACTGGCAGTGCCTAAAATTGAAAATTTATCATTAACCCGCGCCCCTAAATTAGCATTTAAACGGTATCCTTCTGAGTTCCATTCAGATAAAACACTTGTTTTGGGATTAGCCATACTTCTCAGGTTAGAAGTGATATTAATGACTCCACCTGCAGTCCCTGAGCCGTAAATAACGCTTCCACCGCCAGGAATGATTTCAATACGCTCAAGTTGTTCAACGGGAATAATATCGTAGTTAGTGGTGTAAGGGTGATTTGCTAATGTGGTAATTGGAGCCCCATCAAGTAATACTTGTAGGTTACGTTGTGAGGTTTCAGCCCCTTGTCCCCGCAAGTCTATATTACCTTGCCCAGAGGTATCGACACTAATACCAGGAACGGATTTAAGCACATCAGAGATTGTGCGATTGCCTTTACCTTGAATATCTTCTTTTGAAATAACAATAATTTGCTTGGTATCTCGTAAACGTTCTATTTCAACGTAGTCAGGTCGTGCATAACTATCTTGAAGCTCAATTGCATCGGTAGCATCTTGAGGCTGCGACGATTTAAGCTCTTTATTGGCTGCATGAGTGGTAAAAGAAAGTGTTGATAAAATAATGAAACAAATAAAATCTGGCTTAAATTTAACCATATTGTTTCCAACGGAGGAAATATTTTTCATTGGAGTCGGTTTGCCTTTTTAATGATAATGCAAATGATAATCAATCTTATTATATTGTTATTGATTTCAAGATCAATTAATTTAAACCAATTTATTCTATGCCTAATTATTTGATTTAAGTGAAAATAAATTGTTGACTTAGGGGGTATATGTTACTGAGTGGATGGTCGCTTTTACGTCAGGATAGATATGAAAATAGTGATCGGGATGGTTCATTTACTCAGGTTGGATTCTTGTATTTAGCGATCTACTTCAAATTACTCACATTAATCTCAAATTTTTAATTTTCTCTGATTCCCAAAATCAAATAGTAACCCCCTTGAAATATAAGTATTTTTACCTATATAGAGTAAAGAGCGACCAAATCTAGCGGTTAAAATATTTTCCTATAGCGCCGATAAAGTTAAATATTGTCAGATTATCCCACCAAAAGAGAAATTCTATGCAGAAACTTCGAAATTACTCAATTCGCACTGTGGTCTTCGTATTGTTAAGTATTTTGTGTCTGATCTTGGGGGGAACGAATGTATACAGTGGTTGGTCACTATCACGCATTGCTGATGGAAACGATATTGATAGGCAATTAGTACAACAAATGACGGTGATCAGTCAGGGAAATGACCAATATTTTCGTTTTGTTACACGGTTAACCCGGGTAATGGAAAGTAAAAGTGAAGGAAAAACAGTGGACTATGGCCCTGTCAAAGAGGCGATGTCCAATATGGAAAAATATTTAGAGCAGATAAAATTGATTTCTCCTGGGCCAATGACTCCTGAAATTGCAGAGCAGGTAATTAGCAGTTGGCAAGCACTACTTGATGATGGGGTAAAGCCTCAATTAGCCCTTAGTATGGAAAGTGATGCTAATAAATATTTATCCCACGCCCATAATGTCACTCCCGCATTGAGCCGAGCTTTTGGCTCTTCAATTCAAAAATTCAACCAGACAGCAGAAGAGTTGATTAGCCAAGCTCGAAATCATGTTGATAACGTGATGAATATTACGCGAATGGTTATGATAATCACTGCAATATTAGGGATCTTCATGCTCATTTTTACTGATCGCTATATGGCAGAGATGATGCAAAAACCACTAGGTTTACTGAGACAGCATTTTATTGATATCGCAAAAGGTGATTTAAGCCATCCTGTACAGTCATTCGGAAATAGCTGTGTAGGAAAATTATTTCCAATACTTGAAGGGATGAGAAAAGATTTAAGTGAATCGGTCAATACAATCCGGCAAGGAAGTGACAATATTTATTTGGGGGCAAATGAAATCTCAAACGGTAATAGCAACCTTTCATCTCGAACAGAAGAGCAGGCCGCTGCGTTAGAAGAGACGGCAGCGAGCATGGAGGAAATTACAGCAGCAGTTCAATTGAATATGGAAAACACACTCCAAGCTAATCAACTAGTCGGTGAAGCGTTTGTGGTCGCTAATAAAGGGAATAGCATTGTTGATTCAGTTGTCGTTACTATGAGTGAAATCTCCCAAAGTTCACAAAAAATCGCAGATATCATCAACATGATTAACGATATCAGTTTCCAAACTAATATCTTAGCGCTCAATGCTTCTATCGAAGCGGCTCGTGCAGGTGTGCATGGGCGCGGTTTCATGGTGGTCGCTGCAGAGGTACGTAAGTTAGCGAGCCATAGTGCAGAAGCCGCGATGGAAATTGAACGGTTAATTGCAGACTCAGGAACTTGTGTACAAAAAGGAACTGGTTTGGTGAACGAGATGGGCAAAACGATGGAGCATATTTTACAAGGAATCAATGAGGTGACAGCAATTATGGCGCAAATCACTGTAGCTTCAGAAGAGCAGAGCAAAGGAATCGCCCAAGTTGGAGTCGCTATTACACAGATGGACGGTGTTACGCAGCAAAATGCCTCTTTAGTTGAGCAAGTGGCTACAGCAGCCAACTCATTAGCACAGCAAACTCAAGACCTACAACAAGCGGTTCAGAAGTTTAATCTATCTGCGGCTTGATAATAAAAAGCCCTCACTGCATGACAGTGAGGGCTCACAAAAATACGGCATTAACCGACTAGGATTAGTTCATGCCGTATTTTTTCAGTTTCTTACGCAGAGTGCCGCGGTTGATACCCATCATCAGGGCTGCACGGGTCTGGTTTCCACGGGTATATTGCATAACCATGTCCAACAAAGGCTGTTCTACTTCAGCCAATACCAGCTCATATAAATCATTAACATCTTGATTATTTAATTGAGCAAAATAGTTCTTCAGTGCTTGCTTAACTGAGTCACGTAACGGTTTTTGAGTTACTTGATCTTGTGAATTTACAGTAGCAACGGTTAGTACGTCAGAATTTACGCGTTGTTCGAACATAGTTCTGTCAGCTCTTATCTTTATTTACGCAAAAATTTTCAAAAAATGCTTCCAACACCTCCAGCTGTTCGCTGGCATCCTCAATGGTGTTGAATGAGCGCCGAAACTGGTCATCAGGTGCATGTTCTTTCAAGTACCAAGAAACATGTTTGCGCGCAATACGGGCTCCTTTGCCTTGACCATAAAAGTCGTGCAATTCCTGTACATGCGCTAGCATAATACGTTGTACCTCTGCCATAGGCATCGGTGGCAATATTTCACCTGTGTCCAGATAATGCTGGATTTCCCGGAAGATCCAGGGTCTTCCCTGAGCTGCTCGGCCTACCATCAAGGCATCCGCCCCTGTGTAGTCTAAAACAGCTCTGGCTTTTAGCGGGTCAGTAATGTCGCCATTGGCAATAACCGGAATGGTAACAGTCTGCTTAACTGCCCGAATATTGTCATATTCAGCTTCCCCATTAAACAGACAGGCTCTAGTTCTGCCATGAATAGTGAGAGCTTGAATGCCGCAATCTTCGGCCAATTTGGCAATCTCTATGCAGTTTCGCTCTTCAGGTGACCAGCCTGTGCGGATCTTAAGGGTAACTGGCACATCCACTGCTTTGACGACACCTTCAAGAATCGATTTCACGATTTCTGGGTAGCGTAGCAGTGCCGAGCCTGCAAGCTTACGATTCACTTTTTTAGCTGGACAGCCCATGTTGATATCGATGATTTGAGCGCCACTCTCAACGTTGATTTGAGCCGCGGCAGCCATTTCATCGGGATCATTGCCAGCTATTTGCACTGAACGAACCCCAAGTTCATCGCGATGAACCATTCTGAGTCTAGATTTGTCGGTCTTCCAAACTTGAGGATTAGAAGAAAGCATCTCTGATACTGTCATCCCAGCACCCATGTCATAACAGAGTGACCTAAACGGTTTATCTGTAATGCCTGCCATGGGGGCAGCAATAAGACAGTTTCTCAACTGATATTGTCCGATTCGCATAACTAAATGGGGGCCATACTGTGACTGCAAGGGCGCGTATATTACGCATTTTTTACGAGATATGAAAGGACAAACTTTGAGCAAACGGTTATTTATCACTAATTTTTTTATCTTGCATCTTTGCAATTATAAAATTAGTTATACTTAACAAATAGTTAAGTTGGTTCCATAACGATTTATTAAAATAACTGTTGTGCTGTTCAAATCTCGTGCAGAACAGATTATCGCCAGCTATTGAGCAATATTTGAGCTATAAGATAATCTATTCTGGCGTTGTTTTCAAAGAAATTATTCTCTGATTTTAATAAAAAAAATCACTAAAAATGCTTGACACCTGTAATCCGGCACCATTCTTCTTTTTCAGCGACAGGATCAATTTCAAAAGTTGAACGGTATGCATCCGCAACACTTTCCGCTTGGCTGGCGAGTACACCAGAAAGACCCAATAACCCACCCGGACGTGGTAGCACACTAATCATAGGGGCGAGTTCGCGTAATGGGCCAGCAAGGATGTTAGCAACCACGACATCGGCTTGTAAGTCATTAGGCTGGTCTTTAGGTAGATATAGGGATAAACGCTCTGAAACGCCATTACGTTGCGCGTTATCGCGGCTTGCGGTGATAGCTTGAGGGTCGATGTCGATCCCAATCGCATGAGCGGCACCTAATTTTAATGCAGCGATCGCTAAAATTCCAGATCCACAACCAAAGTCGATCACGGTTTTACCTTCGAGATCAAGGCCGTCTAACCATTGAAGACACAATGAGGTGGTTGGATGCGTGCCAGTACCAAAAGCGAGCCCAGGATCTAACATCACATTAACCGCAGTTGGATCGGGTACATCACGCCAGCTTGGGCAGATCCACAAACGATCCCCAAAGCGCATTGGATGAAAATTATCCATCCATTCTCTTTCCCAATCTTTGTCTTCTAATTGTTCGATTTTATGGAGAAAACCCGCACCCAGTAGAGGACTATTTTCTAGTTGAGCGACGACAAGTTTCATGTCGGTTTCTGCATCGTAGAGCCCGATAACATCGGTATCGCCCCAAAGACGCGTTTCCCCTGGAAGTGGCTCAAACACAGGGGTGTCATGGCTGTCTTGAAAAGTGACGGATACCGCCCCTGTTTCGATTAACGCATCGCCAAGGTTTTCAGCATCTTTTGCGGTTGAGTTTAGTCTTATTTGTATCCAAGGCATTGTTTTTTCTCTTCTAGAATGCTCGTCATTCTTCACGCTCTAGCGTTGCTCTTCATTCTTCACGCCATTGCGTTGTTGGCTGCGCTCGCTAACCCTAGTCACATACTTGTGTATGCTCCTAGGGATTAGCTCGTTTGCCGCCTAGCTATGACGTGAATTATTTAGAGCACTAAAATGTTTCACGCCAATATTGAGAGCATTACATTTGTTAATTTACATTAGGTAACGCCAAATTCACCTATCAGTAGATAGGAATCAGTGAGTGCTAGTTACCTGTTCGTTTGCTGGTGATTGTACTGGATTTTTGCCAAAAAGATTACCGACAAAAAAGGCAATAAGACTAAAAATCAGTGATGGGACGATAGCGTGAAAGCCCATGATTTCAATTTTAAAACTTGCCAATATGGCATAACTGACGCCACCGACGACCATACCACTGATTGCACCTGTCCCATTGGCTTTTTCCCAGTAGAGTCCGAGGACTAATGGCCACAAGAAAACGGCTTCTAAACCACCAAAAGCCAGTAAATTCAGCCAGATAATCATCTGAGGCGGGTTCCATGCTGCAACTAAAAGCAACGCACCTAAGACCAAAGTGGAAAGGCTAGAGATCCGCGCAAGACGCTTTTCATTTTTGATTTGTGTTGGCACTGTGTTCAGATAGATATCTTTTACGATGGTAGCTGAGGATTGCAGCAGTTGTGCGTTGATCGTCGACATAATTGCAGCCATTGGTGCCGCTAAGAAGATCCCCGCAGCGAAAGGTGGCAGAACTTGTACCATCAAGGTCGGGATCACTTGGTCTGGGATCGTGAGGTCAGGTAAAATTGCACGACCGAGAGCGCCCGCGAAGTGCATACCAAACATCAGCACTGCCATGACGATAGTTCCCAAAATAATGCCGCGGTGAACCGCTTTACTGTCTTTATATGAAATACAACGAACTGCGGTGTGAGGTAAGCCTATCACCCCAAAACAGACCAAAACCCAAAATGAAGCTAAAAATGGCCCGCTTAAAATGTCATCTGCACCTTCAGGCGATACCAATTTCGGATCTATGCTATGCATTTTTTCTATTGCAGCGGGTAGACCACCGGCATGGTAAATAATCGCAACGAGTAGGATCACCGTGCCTAATAGCATCACTAGCCCTTGCAGCGCATCATTCAGGACACTGGCCCTAAAACCGCCAATTGCGGTGTAGAGTGCGATGGATACCCCAAAAATCATTAACCCGTAAGTATATGGAATACCTGCTGCCGTTTCTAATAAGCGTGCCCCACCAATAAACTGTACTGTCATGGCACCAAAAAAGGCAATGAGCAGGCTAACACTGGCAAACCACACTAAAAACCGGCTTTGGTAGCGTGCATACAGCATATCGTTGAGCGTAACAGCATTATAGCGACGTGCCAAAATAGCAAATTTTTTACCGAGTACGCCGAGAGAAAGCCAAATAGCAGGCAGTTGGATCATCGCCAATAGCACCCAACCTAGGCCATATTTATAGGCAGCTCCCGGCCCACCAATAAATGAACTCGCACTGATATAAGTTGCTGTGATGGTCATCGCAAGGACAAAGCCGCCCATTGAACGATTACCTAAAAAGTATTCATTTAAAAACTCGCCTTTTGTTCGTTTTTTATATGCATAAATGGATAGCAAAAAGACGAGAGCTAGGTAGCCGACGAGAGGCAGGAGAACTTCAATCTGCATCATTCTCCTCCAGAGAGATGTCTTTAAAAATCAGTTTAACCATCATAATGCAGAGCAAAATAAAAATGATGGGTAAGATGAGACAAGACCATTCAAACCACAGTGGTAGCCCTGTAACTCCAAGTGTATTGTCCGGCAGGTAAGCACTAATAACCCAGCCGACTAGATAGGCGATAGTCAAATAAAATGACCAGCGTGCTTCTTTATTTGATTGAAGAAAACGTTTATCCACCCGTTATTCCCCTTCATTCCCATAAAAAAATAATCAGCAATTGTACGATAATCCGTGGGCTGAGTGTGAAAAATAGCAGAAGAAAAGTGCAATAAAGCGTATTTAGCACAAAAAAATACCGTAACGCAGCGCGTTACGGTATCGATTAACGATGAGTTAAACAGGTTATCGCTGACTTATTCAGCAATACCCAGTTTTTTCTCTAAATAGTGGATGTTAGTTCCGCCTTTTTGGAAATTTTCATCGCTCATAATCATTTGGTGCAGTTCAATATTGGTTTTAATACCATCAACGATAAGTTCGTTTAACGCATTTTTCATACGAGAAATAGCGATTTCACGAGTTTCACCATAAGTAATTAATTTACCAATCATTGAGTCATAATACGGAGGTACAGTGTAGCCTGCGTAAATATGAGATTCCCAACGTACGCCAAAACCACCAGGAGAGTGGAAACGGGTGATTTTGCCCGGGCTTGGGATGAAGGTATTCGGGTCTTCTGCGTTGATACGGCATTCCACAGCATGACCATGCACCACGATATCTTCTTGTTTCACTGATAATGGTAACCCAGATGCAACACGCAACTGCTCTTTAATCAAGTCTACACCAGTGATCATTTCAGTGACTGGGTGCTCAACTTGAATACGGGTATTCATTTCAATGAAGTAGAACTCACCGTTTTCAAATAAGAATTCGAAAGTACCTGCACCGCGATAACCGATTTCAATACACGCATTGGCACAGCGCTCACCGATATTGCGGCGAATTTCAGGTGTAATACCTGGAGCTGGTGCTTCTTCAACCACTTTTTGGTGACGGCGCTGCATTGAACAGTCACGCTCTGCCAAGTAAACCGCATGGCCTTGGCCATCAGCCATGACTTGAATTTCAATATGACGTGGGTTTTCAAGGAATTTTTCCATGTAAACCATATCATTATTAAAAGCGGATTTCGCTTCAGCACGCGTTAGGTTGATAGAAGATTCTAAATCTTTCTCATTACGTACCACACGCATACCACGACCACCACCACCACCAGATGCTTTGATGATGACAGGGAAGCCGATACGTTTTGCGATGGCTTTATTTTTTTCAGTGTCGTTCCCTAATGGGCCATCAGAACCCGGAACGCAAGGTACACCGGCTTTTTTCATCGCGTTAATAGCAGAAACTTTATCACCCATTAGGCGGATGGTTTCAGCTTTTGGACCGATAAAAACAAAACCAGAGTTTTCAACTTGTTCTGCGAAATCTGCGTTTTCAGCCAAGAAACCATATCCTGGGTGAATCGCTTGCGCACCTGAAATTTCCGCTGCTGAGATAATCGCAGGGATATTTAAGTAACTTTTCGCTGATGCTGCTGGGCCGATACAAATTGTTTCATCAGCCAGTAACACGTGTTTTAGATCGCTATCTGCCGTAGAGTGAACCGCTACTGTTTTGATGCCAAGTTCTTTACAGGCACGCAAAATACGTAATGCGATTTCTCCACGGTTAGCAATAACAATTTTTTCCAGCATGGAAACGCCTCGTTATTCGATGACAACTAATGGCTCGTCAAATTCTACTGCATCACCGTTTTGCAACAGAATGGCTTTAACAACGCCTGCTTTATCTGCTTCGATTTGGTTCATCATTTTCATCGCTTCAACGATGCAAAGTGGATCACCAACGCTGACCGTTTGACCAACTTCAACGAATGATTTCGCTTCTGGGCTTGGTGCGCGGTAGAAAGTACCAACCATTGGTGAGCGAACTTGGTGACCTGCAACTGCTGCTGGTGCAGCTGGCGCTACCATTGCTTCAGATGGTGCAACCGCATTAGCCAGAGCAGGTTGTTGTGCAACCGGTGCTGAGTAATACTGTTGAGGTGCAGCCATAACCTGAGCAGCAGGTGAAACGCGGCTGATACGTACTGACTCTTCCCCTTCAGAAATTTCCAGTTCAGAAATGCCAGACTCTTCGACCAGCTCGATCAGCTTTTTAATTTTACGAATATCCATGGATATGATTCCGTACTCTTATATTTGGATTGAATTAATTAGGCGCAGACGGTTAACCGCTGCCTGTAAAGCAAAACTATAACCATCAGCACCTAGACCACAAATTACACCGATAGCTTTATCGGAGAAATAAGAATGTTGGCGAAATGATTCCCTAGCATGCACATTAGACAGGTGGATCTCGATAAACGGGATACTCACCGCGAGTAATGCATCACGTAGTGCAACACTGGTATGTGTGAATGCAGCCGGATTGATGAGGATAAAATCAACATCATGACGTGCAGCATGAATTTTATCGATGAGTTCAAATTCTGCGTTTGACTGAAAATGACTCAGTTTTACTCCTAGCGGGTTTGCCTCTGCCTCGAGCTTGGATACGATATCAGCAAGAGTTTGGTTGCCGTATTTATCAGGTTCCCGTGTACCTAGCAGGTTCAGGTTTGGCCCATTCAAGAGTAAAATGTGAATATCTTCTGCCATTATGCTGCTAACTCCGACGATATTATCAATAGCCCGACAACATAACGCGATGCTAAGCGTTTGTCATCTTTTATCATAAAAATAAATGGATTTTCTACTGACAAAGTCCGTCATTATAATTATTTCGTGACATATAGCAGCAAAATACTGGTCTTATCAGAGAAATTACCCGAATTTATTTTTGAAAATGTGCGGTAATCCCTATTTAGGCGGGAGTACCGCAATAAATGCGTTACTCCGCTAGTAGGTTAACTAGCGTACGCCCAGTGACTTCATTTTTTAAGAGTTTTTTTGCATATTCGACACAATCTTCTAATTTAATCTCATTGCTGACTTGCTCATAGAAAGCCGCGGGGAGAGTATCTGCAAGGCGCTGCCATACTTTAGTGCGATTTGCAGCAGGGTAGTAAACAGAATCCACACCTTGTAGGCGGACATTACGTAAAATGAATGGCATGACGCTAGTTGGTAAGTCGAAGCCACCGGCTAAACCGCAGGCAGCAACAGTACCATTATAGTGCGTTTGTGCAAGAAGATTGGCGAGTAATTCACCGCCTACAGTATCAATCGCCCCTGCCCATAGCTGTTTGTCTAATGGCTTAACAGGGTGAGTGAAATCACTGCGAGGTAATACTCTCTTGGCACCTAAACTTTGCAGGTAACTGCTGTTTTCTTCTCGACCTGAAATCGCGACAACCTCATAACCCAGTAGAGACAGTAATTGCACGGCAGTACTACCAACACCACCGCTAGCGCCACTCACGATGACTTCGCCTTTATCTGGCGTCACACCCGCTTCTTCTAAAGCGTTTACGCAGAGCATAGCGGTAAAGCCAGCAGTGCCAATAACCATCGCTTGCTTTAAAGATAAATTCTCTGGAAGAGGCGTTAAATATTTAGCCGGAACCCTTGCTTGAGACGCTAAACCTCCCCAATGCGTTTCGCCCACCCCCCATCCTGTCAGTAGCACATGTTGGCCAATTTGGAAGCGGGGGTCTTCACTGTGGTGGATCACGCCTGAAAAATCGATACCAGGTACCATCGGATATTGGCGAACAACCCCTGCCTTTCCACAAATGGCTAACCCATCTTTATAATTGAGTGTGGACCAATGAATATCGACTATAATATCACCGGCCGGGAGCATTTCTGTCGTTAGAGGTTGAATGCCAGAGATAATTTTATCTTCCGATTGTTGCAGGACCAGAGCTTTCATCTTTCACTCCTAGTAAAATGATTAAATATGTATTTAAAAATGCCTAAAATTTGCGGGTAATTCATTGACGTAGTGACAGTGTTTAAGCTATTAATATTGTAATTAATTTGTAAAAAATCATTTTTTTCTGGCATAAATAGGCTTTTATCATGCAAAATATCGCATCTCGACGGATTCATTTTGCGTATTGACATAAATTTGCCGCGTTTTTGGTAGATAATAGAGCGAACACCCAGCGAATTCACCCAATTTGTATTGGAAATAGCCAGTGTGTAGCAATAATAAAAAGAACTAAAGAATATTTGAACTTGTTGCCCCAATAACTTGTCACACTGGGAAGAAAAAGATGGAGTATATAACAACCAAAGAGTAGATGTTTTTCTGTATAATTTTATCCTGTAGGTAAAGAATACAATTAATATCTATTTTTGGGGTTTTTATCTGCTTCGTTTACATAAGAAGCATGTACAGTACGGTACGTGAAAAATAGATGAATTAACCATATTTATAGAAGCAGCTCATTAACGCCTTGAGGCAGCTTCAAGTGGTTGGTAGAGTAGACGGGTTTAAATTCGTCCCCAGCTTGCAGGATAACTCTTTCGTTATGTTTAAAAAATTTCGTGGCATGTTTTCTAATGACCTGTCTATTGACTTGGGTACGGCCAATACCCTTATTTATGTCAAAGGACAAGGCGTAAAATTAAATGAACCCTCTGTAGTTGCTATTCGTCAAGACCGCTCTGGATCGCCAAAAAGCGTTGCTGCAGTCGGTGGTGAAGCGAAGCAGATGCTGGGACGTACACCAGGCAATATTTCGGCAATCAGGCCAATGAAAGACGGTGTTATTGCTGACTTTTTCTTGACTGAAAAAATGTTACAGCACTTCATCAAACAAGTTCATAGTAATAGTTTTTTACGCCCAAGTCCGCGTGTCCTTGTTTGTGTGCCTGTTGGTGCGACACAAGTTGAACGTAAAGCCATTCGTGAATCTGCGTTAAGTGCGGGTGCGCGTGAAGTCTTCTTAATTGAAGAACCGATGGCTGCCGCTATTGGTGCTGGGTTACCTGTATCAGAAGCAACAGGCTCAATGGTTGTTGATATCGGTGGTGGTACAACAGAAGTCGCTGTTATTTCTTTAAATGGCGTTGTTTACTCTTCTTCGGTACGTATTGGTGGTGACCGTTTCGATGAGTCTATCATTAACTATGTACGCCGTAATTATGGCTCACTAATAGGTGAAGCGACAGCAGAACGCATTAAACATGGAATTGGTTCTGCATTCCCAACCGACGAAGTTTACGAGATTGAAGTTCGCGGTCGTAACCTTGCAGAAGGTGTGCCTCGCGGATTTAAAATGAATTCCAATGAAATTTTAGAGGCATTGCAAGAACCTCTAACAGGAATTGTCAGCGCAGTAATGCTAGCACTTGAACAGTGTCCTCCTGAACTGGCCTCAGATATCTCAGAACGCGGTATGGTCTTAACGGGTGGTGGCGCGCTTCTTCGTAATTTAGATCGCTTATTGATGGAAGAAACGGGTATTCCGGTTATCGTTGCAGAAGATCCACTAACTTGTGTCGCGCGTGGCGGCGGTAAAGCGTTAGAAATGATTGATATGCACGGAGGCGACCTGTTTAGCGAAGACTAAATGGCCTTTTAGAAACAGTTGGGGAAGGTTCTCCAACTGTTTTGACTATTTTTTGTTCCTCTGACATTAGCGAAACTTAGCCACACATGAAGCCAATTTTTAGGCGAGGTCCATCCCTACAGTTACGCATATTTTTTGCGGTAATCATTGCACTTGTACTGGTGGTGATTGACCATCGTTTTGAGCCTTTCAATAAAGTCCGTAACTACTTAGACACGGCGGTTAGCCCATTCTATTTTTTAGCGAATGGCCCTCGCCAATTTCTAGATAATATTTCCGAAAGTTTCTCTTCAAGAGAACAACTGCAATTCGAAAATAAAGCCTTACGCCAAGAGCTATTACTGAAAAAAGCGGACAACTTGCTTTTAGAGCAACTTAAGCAGGAAAATGCACGCTTAAGGGAGTTACTTGGCTCGCCACTTCGTCAAGATGAACACATGATGGTAACGCAGGTTATTTCAGGGGCAAACACGCCATATCGTGACCAAGTAGTTATAGATAAAGGCAGTAATGAAGGCGTTTATGAAGGGCAACCCGTTATTAGTGATAAAGGCGTTGTTGGCCAAGTGGTTGGGGTAAGTAACTTTAATAGCCGTGTCCTGCTAATTTGTGACACTACCCATGCATTGCCTGTGCAAGTATTACGTAATGATGTTCGTGTGATTGCAGCCGGTTCCGGATGTGCTGATGATATCCAATTAGAACCGTTACCTGAAAATACCGATATTCGTGTTGGTGACGTCCTTGTCACGTCAGGGTTAGGGGGGCGTTTCCCTGAAGGTTATCCAGTAGGGGTGGTCTCTGCCGTAAAACATGACACACAACGAGCGTATACCATCATTAGCGCGAAGCCGAGCGCCGAATTACAGCGTTTACGTTATCTTTTGTTATTATGGGGAAATGATAACGACCCTAAAACACCATTACAGCCTTCGGAAGTCTATCGGGCAGCAAATGAACGCTTAATGAAAGTATTGCCACAAGTATTACCTAACCCGAATGAAATTCAGGGGCCTCCATTGCCACCCTCAATGGCTCCGACGTCACAACCATAAGTAGAGGAAACACAGTATGGTTATGGGCAAGAGAGTAAATTAGCATGGATGAGTATCGTGGAAATGGCCGTGCCATCATTTGGTTATCGTTTTTCATTGCGTTGATATTGCAAGTCATGCCTTGGCCGGAGCAACTCAGCTTTTACCGGCCATCATGGCTTCTGTTGATTCTCACTTATTGGGTGATGGCGCTACCACACCGTGTGAGTGTTGGCACGAGCTTTATCTTAGGGATTATCGTTGATTCCATTCAGGGTTCAGCACTGGGGGTACATGCCCTCTCTTTTAGCATTATTTGCTATCTCGTCTCTTATAAGCACCAGTTGTTGCGTAATATGGCGCTGTGGCAGCAAGCACTGGTGATTATGTTGCTTACTATCATTCAGGATCTTGCTGTTTTTTGGGCTGAATTTCTATCATCACAAGTATTATTCCATCCGCAAGTATTTTGGAATAGCGTAGTGAATGGTATTCTATGGCCATGGCTATTTTTGCTTTTACGTAAAATTCGCCGGCAATTTTCAGTATGTTAGGATGTTAGTTGTCGGTCTGACTGGGAATACAGTTTATGTGTTTAATTTATCTTGCGTCTGGCTCACCCCGTCGACGTGAACTTGTTCAGCAACTTAATTATACCTTTGAAATCTTGCGTCCAGAGGTAGAAGAACAGTGGCAGGAAGGGGAGACACCTCAAGACTATGTGCAACGTCTTGCACGAGATAAATCTTTAGCCGGTGTTGCGATAGCACCCGATAATCAACCTGTTTTGGGCGCGGATACTATCGTTGTTCTTGCAGGCAAAATTTTGGAAAAACCGCGAGATGGCCAGCATGCAGAAGAGATGCTAAGTGCGTTATCGGGAAAAACTCATCAAGTGATGACGGCTATTGCCTTATCCAACCGTCAACAGACGATACAGTCACTAATTGTGACAGATGTGACATTCCGCGAGTTATCTTTACTCGAAATACGGGATTATATACAGTCAGGAGAGCCAATGGATAAGGCTGGCGCTTATGGAATTCAAGGCATTGGTGGGCGTTTTATACGTAAAATCAATGGCAGCTACCATGGGGTTGTTGGTTTACCACTGGTTGAAACAGACGAGCTAATTCAGCGATTTTTAGCGTTAAGTGATGGTAAGGGGAAGTCATGACTGCGGAACTATTAGTGAACATTACACCATCTGAAACGCGCGTTGCTTATATTGATGGTGGGATATTACAAGAAATTCATGTTGAGCGAGAAGCAAAAAGAGGATTAGTAGGGAATATTTACAAAGGCCGCGTGAGCCGTGTCTTACCGGGGATGCAGGCGGCCTTTGTTGATATTGGTCTAGATAAAGCGGCCTTTTTGCATGCTTCGGATATTATGCCCCATACGGAATGCATTGCGGGTGACGAACAAAAGAACTTTCATGTCAGGGACATCGCTGAGCTCGTTAAGCAAGGACAAGACTTAATTGTTCAAGTCGTTAAGGACCCCCTTGGCACCAAAGGCGCTCGCCTTACTACAGATATAACTCTCCCTTCTCGTTATTTGGTCTTTATGCCAGGGGCTTCCCATGTGGGCGTTTCTCAACGTATTGAAAGTGAAGTTGAAAGAGAACGCCTAAAAGAGTGTGTTTCACAGTATTGTGATGAAAATGGTGGTTTTATCATCCGTACGGCAGCAGAAGGGGTCGGGGAAGAGGAAGTTAAACAGGATGCGGCCTTCTTAAAGCGCCTGTGGGCGAAAGTGATTGAACGAAAAAAACGTAATGTGACTCGCACAAAAATCTATGGTGAATTAGCGCTTGCTTACCGCATTATCCGTGATTTTGCTGGTGCTCATCTTGATCGTATACGTGTTGACTCCCGTTTGACCTATACTCAATTGCAAGAGTTTATCGAAGAGTATGTGCCAGAAATGACAGCTAAGCTCGAACTTTATCAAGGTAATCAGCCAATATTTGACTTGTTTGACGTTGAAAACGAAATTCAGCGAGCAATGGATCGAAAAGTAGAGCTAAAATCAGGTGGTTATTTGATTATCGACCAAACTGAAGCCATGACGACGATTGATATCAATACTGGGGCATTTGTTGGTCATCGTAATCTTGAAGAAACCATCTTCAATACTAATATCGAAGCGACTCAAGCAATAGCAAGGCAACTGCGTTTACGTAATTTAGGCGGTATTATTATTATTGACTTTATCGACATGGTTGACCCAGAACATCGTCGCCGTGTGCTAGCATCATTAGAACAGGCATTGAGTAAAGATAAAGTCAAAACCACCATTAATGGTTTTTCACAGCTAGGCTTAGTTGAAATGACGCGTAAGCGCACAAGAGAAAGCCTAGAACATGTGTTATGTGATGACTGCCCAACTTGCCAAGGGCGTGGAACCGTCAAGTCGGTAGAAACAGTTTGTTATGAAATTTTACGTGAAATAGTTCGCGTTCACCGTACTATCGATGCAGATAGGTTCTTAGTTTATGCATCCCAAGCGGTGGTTGATGTCCTTAAAGGGGATGAATCACATGCCCTTGCAGAAGTTGAAATCTTTGTTGGGAAGCAAGTTAAAGTTCAGACTGAACCTCTTTACAGTCAGGAACGTTTTGACGTCGTAATGATGTAATAAGGAGATTTGAGTGAGACGACTGCCACGTGTAGCACTGGTGACGACTGCGGTTATATTATTACTGTGCGCATTAGTGCTGTCAGGGCTGCGTTTTCTTCTGCCAAATATTGACAACTATCGACAGGATCTGGTCGATTATGTTGAAAAAAAGACCGATGTATCTGTACAAATTGGTAAAATCGAAGGGGCTTGGCAATCTTTTGGCCCTGTACTGACGTTATCCGATGTCGCTTTACAGAGTAAAACTACGGATGCCACCGCGAATACCATTACGGTTGAATTAGATATCTGGCGCTCATTATTTTCTCTACGCTGGCGCTTTCGTGATTTAACCTTCTATCAGTTAAATGTTGATTATAAAGTTCCTTTAAGCCTTGGAGACTCCGCGGAAGGCGAGTCTTTAGATAGCATTGAAGAGCTATTTTTACGCCAATTCGACCACTTTATATTAAAAGAAAGCCAACTAACCTTCCTCACACCTTCTGAACAAAAAACAACGCTGATTTTACCCGAGCTTTCATGGCTGAATGACAATGAACGGCATCGTGCTCAAGGTTTTGTGAGTCTTGAGACCATTAATAAGCAGCATGGCTATCTGCAAGTAAAGCTTGATGTGTCAGATAAAAACGGCGTGTTAAGTGACGGTATTTTTTATCTACAAGCGGATAATATTGATATGCAGCCATGGCTTAGCCGCTGGCTGCGCGATAATACTTCATTGCGGGATGCCAATTTTAGCCTGTCTTCTTGGGTAACCCTGAGAAATCATCGAATTGATAGCGGCCTTATTCAACTACGACAAGGCGAAGCTAACTGGGGAACGGGCGAATTAGCCCAAAACTTACAAGTTAATGATTTGCTTTTGCGAATGAAAAGGCAGGGGAATGGGTGGTTATTTAACATTCCTGAGCTTGATACCTTGAAAACCAATGAGTTTATCTGGCCGCAAGGGAGCGTCTCTGCATTGTATTTGCCTGCCAGCAAAAAATATCAAGATAATGACCATTGGCGCATCCGTGCTAAAGATATTGAACTCGAACGTTTAAGCGAAGTTTTACCCACATTTTCTTTTTTGACACCTGAAATGGTACAGGATTGGCAACATCGCCAACCAACTGGTGTAGTGAGTGAATTTGCCCTTGATATCACACAAAACATGCCTGAAAACGTACAAATCAACATGGATTGGCAAAATGTCAGCTGGAAAAAATGGAAAGAGTTGCCTTCAGTCAATCATTTTTCGGGTGTTTTAATTGGTGGCATGCAAAGTGGTAGTGCCACAGTTAGCTTGCAAGATAGTGAAGTGGACTATCGCGATGAATTTAAAGCTCCTTTTTTAATAAAGACGGCAGCAGGCCAGTTCCATTGGGTAAATAATGACAGTGAGTTTAAACTGTGGAGCCCATCATTAGGGGTACAAGCTCAGTCTCTTTGGGCTAATGGTGAGTTTCGTTATGCAAAAGCGAAAAAAGGAAATTATGCCGATCTCGCCATTCTTGCCGGAATTCGTTTAGATGATGCAGGGGATGCGTGGCGTTATTTCCCACAAAAATTAATGGGGCAAGATGTGGCGGATTACCTGACGAAAGCCATTATCGCAGGTAGTGTAGATAATGCGACGTTGGTCTATAAAGGTGACCCAGCTCATTTCCCATACGATAACAATGATGGGCAATTCCAGGTTTATGTCCCTCTGCGTAATGCGACATTCGAATATGACAGTGAATGGCCTGCATTATTGAACTTAGATATGGATTTAGACTTTAGGCGTGCAGGGCTATTTATGCATGCACCAACAGTAAAACTGGCGGATGCCACGGCAACCAATCTTGATGCTAATATCCCTGATTACACTAAAGAAATGCTGTATATCAATGCAGATATCAGTGGAACTGGAAAACAAATCCAGCAATATTTTGTGCATACCCCGATGAACCACTCAATTGGCGATACGCTTGAAGAGTTACAAATTGGGGGAACTGTTAATGGCCAGTTAGGGTTATCTATTCCACTGGTGGCGGGTAAGGATGTTGTCGCCAAAGGAAAGGTCAATCTCAATAAAAACGATTTATATATTCAGCCAATTGATAGCACTATTTCTGCTTTGACGGGCAGCTTTGAGTTTAACAATGGAGATTTACGCGGTGAAAACCTGCGTGGACACTGGTTTGAACAGCCAATTACTGTCGATTTCACTACCACTGACCAAGCAAAAAATTATTTAGTGGATGTGAATATTAGCGGAAACTGGGCGGTGAATAAGTTGGCAATGTTACCTGCTGAGATTAAACAAAAATTATCAGGAACCACTGACTGGAAAAGCCAAGTCGCTATCACCATTCCGAATACGGCAAAAGAACCCGTTGGCTTACAAATAGACGTCACCGCAGGGCTAAAACAACTGAAAAGCCAACTACCTGCTATTGATAACGCTTTGTTAGCAGAGCTTGGGCAAATTAATGTTCAAGCAAAAGGAACCACAGAACAGTTGGTGGTTGGTGGTGATATCGGTAAGCGCATTGGTTTTAATACTCAATGGGGATTGAGTGACAAACCTCTGAGTTTATTAAAAGCCCATATTGCCCAATGGCGTGACGGTATTCCTGAACTCCCTAAAAACTCAGCTTTTATTGTCGATTTGCCAGCGATTACTGATATGAACTGGGAGAAATTAGCTGGGTTACTAGTGTCATCCCATAGCCGCGAAGGTGGTATGAATATTGGCTTGCCGGATATGCTCCAGGTCAATATTCCGTCAATCTACCTCGCTGGGCAGCAATGGAACGCAGTAAACTTTTCTTATGATTTACAACGGACTGAGCAGTTGGTCAGTATCAACAGTGAAAACCTAAAAGGCTCGTTACAAATCTTTGCTTCACAGCCTTGGCAGGTCGCTATTGATTATTTGTATTACAACCCTAGCACTTCCTCTAGTGCTCAAATCAATGACCTTGCCACAACACAATTTGATTTTAGCCAATGGCCACAATTGCAGTTTCATTGTAAAGAATGTTGGGTTGCTGGGCAGAAATTGGGTGAAATTAGTGCGAATATCCAACCTAAAGGGACGTTATTGCAACTGACCGATGGCACGCTAGATAACAGTGTTACGAAATTAACGCTAGATGCTATTTGGAATAGCGAAAACGGCAATAAAACGCAAATTGCAGGTTCATTGACCGGCGAAGCTTTTGACGAAACAGCAGCGTATTTTGGTATATTGGTTCCCATTATCCAATCACCTTATACTATTGAATTTGATTTAGATTGGGCTAATTTGCCTTGGTCACCAGATATTGCCTCTTTAAATGGTAAAATGTCTGCAAAATTGGGTAAAGGAGCGATTGCACAAATGGGGGGCGGTCGTGCAGGGCAAATATTGCGTCTAGTCAGCTTTGATGCGCTGTTGCGTAAACTACGATTTGATTTTAGCGATACATTTAGTGATGACTTTGATTTTGATTCCATTAAAGGTGATGCGACCATTAAAAATGGTGTACTGGTTTCGAAAAATACCTATGTTGATGGTTTAGTTGCCGATATTGCTTTTAATGGTCAAATTGACCTCGTTAAACGCCAAATTAATGTTGAAGCCGTCATTACACCGGAAATATCTGCTACAGTAGGAGTAGCAACCGCGTTTGTGGTAAACCCATTTGCAGGCGCTGCCGTATTTGCGGCAACGAAAGTGCTCGGTCCACTATGGAGTAAAGTTTCCGTTATTCGTTACCGAGTAACAGGTAGCTTGGACGAGCCGAAAATTGATGAAGTATTACGTCAACTGAAGGAGACTCAAGAGTAATGAAAAATGGCAACGTTGCACTTTTGCAGTTATGTAGTGGAAATAATACTAAACACAATTTGGCGCAAATCGAACAACAGATCAAACAGTTACCAGAAACTGTTGAGTTAGTACTGACACCTGAAAACGCATTGTTATTTGCAGATGCAGCGACCTATCGTAAACAAGCGGAAGAGCAAGGAAAAGGCCCTTTGCAAAAAGCGATCAGCGCAATGGCCAAACGTTATCATGTTTGGATTTTAATTGGCTCAATGCCAATGATTAGCCGTGAAGATCCCGAACGTATTACAAGTAGTAGCTTATTATTTGATGCTGAAGGAAACATTAAAGCGCGCTACGATAAAATTCATATGTTTGATGTCAATATCGAAGATGAACAAGGCACTTATAACGAATCCGTGATTTATCAGCGTGGTGAACATATTACCGTTGTTGATACGCCGGTGGGTCGCCTTGGTATGACGATTTGTTATGATTTACGCTTTCCTGGTTTATTCCAAGCATTACGTGAGCAAGGTGCAGAAATTATCTCTGTACCAGCGGCATTTACCCGTTACACCGGTCAAGCACATTGGGAGCCGTTATTACGAGCTCGTGCGATAGAAAACCAATGCTATATTTTAGCACCTGCTCAAGTCGGTGTGCACGGCACACGTCGCACGTGGGGGCATAGCCTTGCGGTTGATGGGTGGGGTAAAGTGATGAAAAAGAACGTGGATGCAGTCGCTTCTACGGTACTGAATATTAAAACAGACAGCTTGAGTGTCATGCGCGAGCAAATAAAAGTGGTGAAACACAACCGTTTTAGACCGCAATTGACATCATTGATTAAAAAAGAAACCAAAGAGTAACGAATATGAGTTTAGTTTCTGTCAGCGAACATTTGCTGGCCGCCAACCGCCTTGGGCAAGAAAATCTGTATGACATTTTAGGTTTGTTATCTGAGCGCCATCTAGATTATGCGGATCTGTTCTTTCAATCGAGCTTCCATGAGTCATGGGTGCTTGAAGATAGGATCATCAAAGATGGCTCTTACAATATCGACCAAGGTGTTGGTGTGAGAGCTGTCAGTGGTGAAAAAACGGGTTTTGCTTATGCAGACCAAATTTCACTACACGCGCTGACACAAAGTGCTACCGCTGCACGCAGCATTGTGAATGAGCAAGGCTCTGGTAAATCACAAATTTTAACTAACGTTGAATATAAAAAACTGTATTCAGTGGCAGAGCCACTGCAAAGCTTATCGCGGGAACAAAAAATTGATTTGCTGCACCGTGTTGACCAAGTTGCACGCGCAGAAGACCCACGTGTCATTGAGGTCAATGCCAGTTTAACCGGTGTTTATGAGCAAGTGCTAGTCGCTGCAACAGATGGTACTTTGGCGGCAGATATTCGCCCGTTAGTGCGTTTGTCAGTCAGCGTGCTGGTGGAACATGACGGTAAGCGCGAACGCGGTGCAAGTGGCGGTGGTGGCCGTTATGGTTATGAATATTTCTTGGAAATTCACCAAGGGCAAGTGGTTGCTGAACAATATGCACGAGAAGCAGTGCGTATGGCACTGGTGAACTTGTCTGCGGTTGCGGCTCCTGCGGGAATGATGCCTGTTGTGCTGGGTGCCGGTTGGCCAGGGGTTCTATTGCATGAAGCGGTGGGGCATGGTTTAGAGGGTGACTTCAACCGTCGCGGCACTTCTGTCTTTTCTGACCAAATTGGTGAACAAGTGGCATCACCACTGTGTACCGTT
Organism: Providencia sp. PROV130; assembly: GCF_028482225.1. Lineage (NCBI taxonomy): Bacteria > Pseudomonadati > Pseudomonadota > Gammaproteobacteria > Enterobacterales > Morganellaceae > Providencia > Providencia sp. PROV130. The sequence continues at coordinate 53,197 of NZ_JAMPQC010000008.1, forward strand.
GTGGATGATGGCACAATCGCGGGCCGTCGTGGCTCTCTCGCTATTGATGACGAAGGGGTACCTGGGCAGTATAACGTCCTAATAGAAAATGGTATTTTACGTAATTATATTCAAGATAAACTGAATGCACGCCTGATGGGAGTTACTCCAACAGGTAATGCACGTCGTGAATCTTATGCGCACTTACCGATGCCGCGCATGACCAATACCTACATGTTAGCAGGTACATTAACGCCAGAAGAAATTATTGCGAGTGTGGATAAAGGCATTTATGCACCAAACTTTGGTGGTGGTCAGGTAGATATCACCTCAGGTAAATTTGTATTTTCAACATCAGAAGCTTACCTGATTGAAAAGGGTAAGATTACTTCTCCTGTGAAGGGAGCGACGTTAATTGGCTCGGGTGTTGAAGCTATGCAGCAGATTTCAATGGTTGGTAATGACTTAGCGCTAGATAAAGGTGTTGGTGTTTGTGGCAAAGAAGGCCAAAGTGTTCCTGTTGGTGTAGGCCAACCAACATTAAAACTGGACAAACTGACTGTTGGCGGTACCGCATAATCGTTCATGGCAATATAAACTAGGCTCTGCTCGCCCTTGTAACAACTTCTTGTCGATGTTGTGACTGGGGCGATTGTGTGCCTGCAAAGCACAAAACAACTGAGGTGTTATGAATAAACGTTTTTTACCTGTCGTATTGATGGCTATTTTGATTGTGATTAGCCTTTATTTCAATGGTGGAGATAAAACACCATCTGAACCATCCATTAATCAAAGCAATCCACCTTCTCGTGAAGCGATAACACCAAAAGAAACACCACAACCGATTGATAAGCTAACTGCACAAGACAACGTGGTTAGTTTTATGGAAAAATATCAAAAACTTCCAGCTTTCTATATGACGAAGAAACAAGCCCGTGAAGCCGGATGGGATGCGAAAAAAGGTAACCTTTGCGATGTGTTACCTGGAAGAGCAATTGGCGGAGACCGTTTTTCTAACCGTGAAAAAAGTTTGCCAATTGCACAAGGGCGTCAGTGGTTTGAAGCAGATATCAATTATCGCTGTGGTCATCGCGGGGCAGACCGTTTGCTATACTCATCGGATGGAATGATTTTTGTGACTCATGACCACTATAAGAGCTTTACTCAAGTCCACTAAAGGAAAATCATAATGAGCAAACAGGTGAGCTTTGATTTCAGGCAAATAAATTCATTGAATGATTTTTATGACCAATTTGCTCAACAATTTTCCCTTCCTGATTGGTTTGGTCATAATCTTGATGCCCTGTGGGACATGGTTTCCGCAGGCATTGAATTGCCTGTAACCATCACGTTTTCACATATGACGGCCGAACAACGTATAAAATTCGCAGATGTTATTGATGTGATGAATGACGCACAAGATATGTGGGAAGAAGAGTTCGTTTTTGCTTTAGATATAACAAAAAGCTCTAACTAATATTCCTATCACTCATGGTAAAGTCTAAATAAGATAACTGAGCTGATAGGGGTCTTTAGGATGAATAACGTTACCTGCACTGCATTTCCGCTAAAAGAAAAAAAATTCCTTATTGTTCACGGCTATACGGCATCCCCTGATAAAAATTGGTTTCCATGGTTGAAATCAGAGCTTGAAGCCTTAGGCGCTTTTGTTAACGTCCCCACCATGCCTGATTCTTTAACTCCCGACCCTAAAAGGTGGCAGCAGCGCTTACAACACTTACCTTTTGATATTGATGAAAATACGGTTTTGATTGGTCATAGCTTAGGTTGCATTACCGCATTACGATTTTTGCAAAATACGAGGCAATCGGTAGCGGGTTATGTATTGGTATCAGGGTTTGATGAAACGCAAGAAACATTGCCAGAATTACAGCATCACACCCTTGAGCCATTGAATTATGATGAACTCATACAGATAGCAAATAATCGAATATCGATTATATCAACCAATGATGAAATTGTGTCACCAAGGTCTTCGAAAGCATTGGCAGAGGCTTTAAAAACACAGGTTATTATTGAAGAATCTGCCGGGCATTTCCTTGATAGAGAAGGCTATACTGAGTTCAAAACACTACTTGATACAATCAAAGCGCATTTTAGCTAGTTATGGCTGGTAAGAATACTAGGCACACTGGCTTTGAGTATTTCAATCAACTCTGGGTCCATATATGGATAGTCATCAGGGATATCCAGAACATGAAGCGGTTTGTATTCCAAAAGGCGGGAAAAATCTGCTTTTAAGCGGTTTTTATGTTTTTGCTCCATCACAAAGATGACATCAGCCCAACGAATTAAGTCTGCATTGACGGGGCGTTGTGCATTACGGCTCGTTCCCGCTGAACGGGTGACCCAACTTTCATGGTTGCGCCAGATCTGCTCAGCGGTTGGACTACGCCATTGGTTTTTACTGCAGATGAATAAAATATTCACGAGTTGTTGTGTATCTCTTCAAGGCTAATACGGGCAAGTTGTATGTTACTTACTTGCGGGTATGCCATACCTAATTGGGCTGCACGGATCATTTTTTCGCTTCGACCGTACATCTGTTTCCAGTTTTTTTCAGGTATATAGCAGTCAACTAGGCGTGAATTTAGTTGATCGCGGGATTTATTGATACGAGCTTTGGCTCTGCGCCATGCTCTATTTCGGGTATTATCCATATCTTCCTCATTATTTATCGGGGTTCAGCAGCCGCGATAATACGGGTCAGAGTATGACTAACAATGGCATGATAAGTTGTTTCGGCAGCGCTATCAACACGCTATTAGGTTTTTCAGATTAATGCTTAATTTACCAAGAAAAATCCCCTAGCCGTAGCGTAGGGGATTATCGATTAAGCCATTTCAGACAGATCTTTCAAATATTGAAAAATTTGGCGATAGGCTTTTGGCGGTTTATTGCCTTCACGCTCTTTTTTTGCATTACGCACTAATGCACGCAATTGTTGCCTGTCTGTTTGTGGGAACAGGGCAACCACGTCTTCAATGACTTCATCACCGCCATCTAATAAACGGGTACGTAAGTCTTCCAGCTTATGTAAAATGACTACTTGCTGGTTGTGACGGTTTTTAAGCTTATCCAGAGCCTCTGTAATCGGCTCAGCCTCACGTGAACGTAATAACTTACCAATCAATTGTAATTGGCGACGGCGGCCTTCACGTTTGATTTTTTGGGCAAGTTCAATAGCTTCAAGTAATTGAGTATCTAACGGAATACGTTTTAATTCACTTTTACTTAAATCAACGAGCTCAGCCCCTAATTTTTTGAGGATCTCAGCATCGCGCTTAATTTCGCTTTTACTGACCCAAATGATTTCCTCGTCTTCTTCGTCTTGCGGCGCTGGGATATCATCCAGCCAGTCATCAGGCTGTTTGGCCATATCGATTTTCCTTTTTACCGAACACAGTCGTTTAATTACGCGTAATTAATATGATTTACTGTGTTGTGAGTGTTAACATTCATCTATTATATATTGTAACTGGGAAAACCCCTCTATGACTACCTAGCATTTACGTGTTAGGGCAGAAAATCACGTTTCCCCCATATTATTGATTGGACTAAAGCATGAGTGTAACTGAACAAGTCACTGAACAACGTAAAAAACTCGAAGAAGCCGTCGCACACGCATTAGAATTTGCAAAAACACGTTGTGATGCCGCGGAAGTCGCAGTAAACAAAAGCACTGGGATCAGTGTGAGTACCCGGCAAGGGGAAGTCGAAAATGTTGAGTTTAACAGTGATGGGGCACTTGGGATCACCGTTTATCATCAACAACGTAAAGGTAGTGCCTCTTCTACAGACTTAAGCCCTGAAGCGATTGAACGCACAGTTCAGGCGGCAATTGATATCGCTAACTACACCTCAGAAGACCCGTGTGCAGGGCCGGCAGATAAATCTTTGCTGGCTTTTGAGGCTCCCGACCTCAATTTGTTCCAAGCGAGCGAACTTTCTCCCGAAGAAGCCATCCGCTTAGCATCGATTGCAGAAATGTCAGCATTAAATGCAGACTCCCGCATTGTGAATACGGAAGGCGGCAGCTTTAATGGGCACTATGGTGTGCGTGTGTTTGGCAACTCCCACGGTATGTTGCAAAGCTACTGCTCAAGCCGCTATTCGATGTCGAGCTGCGTGATTGCAGAGCAAAATGGTGAGATGGAACGTGATTACGCTTATACGATCGGTCGTAGCTTAGGGGCATTACAGTCCCCTGAGTGGGTTGGGCAGGAATGCGCTCGACGCACCTTATCTCGTTTATCACCTCGTAAATTACCTACGATGAAAGCGCCTGTTATTTTTGCGGCCGAAGTGGCAACGGGTCTGTTTGGTCACTTAGTTGGTGCCATTAGTGGCAGCAGTATTTACCGCAAATCTTCTTTCTTGCTCGATAGCTTAGGAAAGCAAATTCTACCAAGCTGGCTAACTATCAATGAGCAACCACATTTAATGGGCGGATTAGCATCATCACCTTTTGATAGCGAAGGTGTTCGCACTTGTGAACGAAATATCATCGAAAATGGTGTTCTACAAACGTGGTTGATGACCAGCTATTCAGCAAGAAAACTAGGTTTACAAAGCACTGGCCACGCAGGTGGCATCCATAACTGGCGTATTGCAGGCCAAGGGCTTTCATTTGATGCATTGCTGAAACAAATGGGAACAGGGCTAATCGTTACAGAGTTAATGGGCCAAGGGGTGAGTGGGATTACAGGCGATTATTCTCGTGGTGCTTCAGGTTTTTGGGTCGAAAACGGTGAGATTCAGTATCCAGTGAGTGAAATTACTATTGCTGGAAACCTAAAAGATATGTGGGCGAATATGGTGACTATCGCTGATGATATTGAAACCCGCAGTAATATTCAGTGTGGTTCGGTATTGATCCCAGAAATGAGTATTGCAGGAGAGTAACTCCTTTTGTTCTTCCTCTGTGTTGTGTGAAACAAGGCGCCTAATACATTTGTTATTGGGCGTTTTTTATTCTATAAAATAGTATTTATCACTGTCACTGCGGTGTCGTCGCTCTGTCGTCATGCTGTCGTGGTCATGATTGCATTATGCTGACAGTATAGCCATCTCCTAAGATCATTCGATTTTTAAGGTAGGTTATGATGGAAAATAAAATTAAACAATTGAGATTAGCGCGAGCTTGGTCTCAAGAACAGCTCGCTCTACTATCATCACTGAGCACAAGAACTATCCAACGAATTGAAAACGATGAAGTGCCTAGCTTAGAAACACTCAGTGCATTAGCATCGGTATTTAATGTGAGTGTGTCTGAACTGACATCTGCGCCGTTACCCGAAAGTATTGAGCTAGATAATCGGATAGAAGAGGCTAAAAAGCGGGTAAGAGATGAAACAAAGCTACTTAAAAATATAGTAACAGCGATTATTGTATGCGTAATACTGTATACCGCTAATTATATTTATGCACCAGAGAGCTATTGGCCTATTTGGGTTAGTGCTATTTGGGGCGGGCTGTTAGCGATAAAGGTAATCAAACTATTTTTATTGGATAAGCTCCTTCACCAATGGGAGCGTAATAGATTGATAAATATGACTAAAAAGCGATAGCTTATATTATCATTGCGACCTATTAAAACAAAAAAGGCACTCAATTGAGTGCCTGAATAGGTTAGAAGGCTTACTAGAGTTTTTTAAATAAAACTTTTTTCGCTAAGCCTTCTTTAATTCAGCCGTTGTCGTGATTAACGGTGGAACTCACCAGCCGCTTCTGGCTGATAAACGATTTCAAGTACACGAACACGTGTTTGAACACCGTTTGGCAGCTCCCAGCTGATTTCATCGTTTACATGCAAGCCCAACAAGGCTGCACCAATCGGAGCCATCACAGATAGTTGCTCCGCACTATCTTTCAGTGACGCTGGGTAAACTAAGGTACGTGTGCGTTCTTCGTTGCTGATTAAATCTAAAAAGCGAACGGTACTGTTCATCGTGACCACATCGGCAGGGATTTCTTGTGGGCTAAGAATATCCGCACGGTCAAGTTCATCATTGAGCGCTTCGGCAACCGGTGTGCCCGCATAAGCCGGCTGTTCCATCAGTGCATCTAAACGTTCAGCATCTAAATCATTGATAATAATTGTTGGCTTTGTCATACCACACTCCAATAGAGACATACAAAGCAAACACCCCCCACCCATAAGGTAGGGGGTGTCGCTAGAAATAAGTTTGTGTAAAATATTAGGCGCTATACGCTTTAAAGGGAAGAGATCATGATCACGATCTCTAAGCCTGCCTAGATAAAAATCTACTGATTGACATGCTATAGCTAGCTTGAAACTCTGCTATTTTTCATCATTTCATCAACTATTCTTCGTCAAACCTGTTTTCGAATAGGTTGATAATTGCGGACAAGGCCTGATTTTCATCCGGACCGCTAACCTCGATATCAATCTTACTGCCTTGTTCTGAGTCTAACATCAACATCGCAATAACGCTATCGGCCTCCGCCTCAATTTGATTATTATTACGCAAAATAACTCTAGAGTTAAATTGTTTAACTAAATCATAGAGTAACATGGCAGGTCGTGCATGCATCCCAAGCCGATTTTTGAGCGTTATTGTGGCTTTTACGGTCATTGCTGTTATTTGCGCTTTTCCAATGTTCTGTGGCGTGACTGCACATTTTTACCACGGGAACGGAAATAGTCGGCAAGTTGTTCTGCGACGTATACTGAGCGGTGTTTCCCCCCCGTACAGCCAATCGCGACAGTTAAATAGCTACGGTTATTGGTTTCTAACATTGGTAGCCATAATTCTAAATAACTACGAGTTTGGTAGATGAAGTTATGGACTTCAGTATGCCTATCTAAGAATGCAGCAACGGGCCGGTCAAGACCTGTCATTGGGCGTAATTTCGGATCCCAGTGCGGGTTTGGTAAAAAACGCACATCGAATACATAATCGGCATCAATAGGAATACCATGTTTGAAACCAAAGGATTCAAACACCATTGTCAGCTCACGCTCACGTTTGCCCATCAAACGTGTTCTTAGCATTTCAGCTAATTCATGAACGGACATTTCTGAAGTATCAATAACTAAATCAGCACGAGAGCGTAAAGGTTCAAGTAGCTCATTTTCCTCATCTATCGCGCTTTCAAGCGAAAGGTTTTTACTTGAAAGTGGGTGCAACCGACGAGTGTCACTGTAACGACGTATAAGCGTGTTACGGTCGGCATCTAGAAACAATAATTGAGGAGAGAAGGTTGATGGTAATTTATCAATCGCTTCTTCGAAAATCTCTGGATTGTCGGGCATATTACGCACGTCGATGCTTACCGCTGCTGAAATATTACGATCAGCCAGTGAATTCGCTAACTCCGGCAGTAATACAACCGGTAGGTTATCTACGCAATAGAAACCCATATCTTCCAGCGCACGTAAGGCAACGGATTTCCCCGAACCGGAACGGCCGCTGACTATCATCAGCACCATGAGCTTGCTCCCTTTTGTTTCCTAATAATGTGTTTCTTGAAAAGCAGTACTTGCCAATTAATATTACTTAGAAACCATAACAATATCATTTGCATATGGCAAGATACATAATTTATCACTTACTCTGTAATTATGCTGTATAGCTCTTCATCACTTTGTGCACTGCGCAGGCGTTTACAGAGCGTTTTATCGGCTAGTTTTTTGGCGATAAGCGACAACGTATGCAGGTGCGTTTTACATTGGTCTGATGGCACGAGTAAAGCGAAAAGCAAGTCAACAGGCTGATTATCAATTGCATCAAACGCAATCGGTTCTTCTAAATGTAAAAAGACACCGACAGCACGGCTACTTTCACCTTCGTTCAGCTTCCCATGAGGAATGGCAATACCGCCGCCAATACCTGTTGTGCCAACTTTTTCTCTGGTTAATAACGCTTCAAATACCGTATTTTCAGGTAATTCCAATTCAACGGCAGCCAGCTCACTAATAATTTCTAAAGCTCTTTTTTTACTGGTGCACACAATATTATTACGTGTACAGGCTGATGATAAAACAACGTTTAACTGGATTTCTATATCACTATTCATTTTATTGTTCACTTAGGACTACAAAACCAGATGATGTATTCCATCATCTGGTTTGAAACATTATTCGGCTAATTAATAAGCCGCATCAATGTATTAATGTTGTCTCAGTTTTTCTTTGTGTTTGGTTAATTGGCGCGACAGTTTGTCTACGAGTATATCTATAGCAGCGTACATATCGTTTTCTTCCGCTGATGCGTGGAGCTCCGCTCCATTGACTTGCACGGTTGCTTCTGCAATTTGCTGAACTTTTTCAACTTTCAAGACAACTTGGATACCATTAATACGATCAAACAATTGTTCCAATTTTTTGAGTTTTTTCTCAACAGTCTCGCGCAATGCAGGAGTAACTTCAATATTGTGTCCAGTAATCTGAAATTCCATACAATCTTCCTTATTTTATCAATTAAACCAGCTGCTTACGCTGGTTAGAGGGCGGAATGGATAACGATTCTCGATACTTAGCAACAGTTCTGCGAGCGACTTGAATGCCTTGTTCTGCCAGCATACTCGTCAATTTACTGTCACTCAATGGTTTTGCTGGGTTTTCAGCAGCAACCAGTTTTTTCACCAATGCTCGAATTGCGGTTGAGGAGGCTTCGCCGCCTGTGTCCGTATTAACATGGCTGGAGAAAAAATACTTCAACTCAAAAATACCTCGTGGGCTATGGAGAAACTTTTGAGTTGTTACTCGTGAGATAGTTGATTCATGCATGTCCACTTGATAGGCGATATCGGCCAGTATCATCGGTTTCATGTATTCCTCACCTAGCTCAAAGAATTCTTGCTGCTGTTCTACAATACAAGTCGCGACTTTTAAGAGTGTCTCGTGGCGGCTCTCAAGGCTTTTAATCAACCATTTTGCATCTTGCAGATGACTACGAATATATTGCGAGTCATCTTCATTTGCTGAATTATTTAGCATTGAAGCATAATGGTTATTAATGCTTAGTTTAGGAATGCTATCTGTATTTAACTCAACTTGCCAGTGCCCAGCAATTTTTTTCACTAAAACATCAGGAATGACGTATTCCGATTCCCCAGTATTGATGGATTGGCCGGGTTTTGGATTCAGCGTTAAAATCAGGTCTATCGCGGTTTTTAGTGCATCTTCTTTTAAGCGAGTTAATTTACTCAGCTGGCGAAAATCACGGTTAGCCAGCAAATCAATATGGTTACTAATAATGCGCTTTGCATCTTGTAGCCCATCAGTTTGCTGAGGATACAGCGACAATTGGATTAATAAACACTCTTTTAAATCTTGTGCTGCAACACCCAGTGGGTCGAAATGCTGAATACGTTTTAGGACAGCGATGACTTCTTCTATGCTAATTTCAGGGTTATCAATCCCTTCATGTATATCAGAAATTGCTGTTGTCAGATAACCAGAATCATCTATTGAATCAATAATGGCGGTGGCGATTGCCCTGTCCGTGTCAGTAAACGGGGTCAGTTCAGCTTGCCACGTTAGGTAATCTTGCAACGTTTGTGTTGTTTCACCTTGATAAACAGGCAGTTCATCAAAACTATAATCGTTACTGGTCCCTGACGGTGTTCCTGCCGTATATATTTCATCCCAATCAGCGTCTAAAGGGAGCTCATCTGGCATATCATGATTTTCAAGAGCGTCTTTGGTGTCGAGTTCACTGGTATCGGTATTTTCATTTAGGGAGTCAATAGATTCGGACTCAGAATTTAACTCTTCTTGTTCAAGAAGTGGGTTGGTTTCCAAGGCAAGTTGAATTTCTTGCTGAAGCTCAAGTGTAGACAGCTGCAACAAGCGGATAGCTTGCTGCAATTGAGGGGTCATTGCAAGTTGTTGACTGACTCTAAGCTGCAAACTTTGCTTCATGAATCTGTTTTATTCTCCCTAAAAAATGACAACACGATAATTTATAACCGGAAGCCTTCACCCAAGTATACACGTTTCACTTGTTCGTTCTCTAAGATCATGGTTGGTGACCCATGCGCAATTAAGTGCCCCTGACTGACAATATAGGCTCTTTCACACACATCTAAGGTTTCCCGCACATTATGGTCGGTAATTAAAACGCCGAGGCCGTAATCTCTTAAGTGCTGAATGATTTTTTTGATATCTAAGACGGAAATAGGGTCAACACCCGCAAAAGGTTCGTCTAATAAAATAAATTTTGGGTTAGCAGCCAGTGCACGCGCAATTTCCACACGGCGCCGTTCTCCACCGGATAGCGACTGCCCCATACTGTCCCTAAGGTGGGTGATACTAAATTCTTCCATCAATTCTTCAGCACGTTCTTTACGTTGCTGGGAACTCAAATCTTCGCGAATTTCTAACACAGCCATTAAGTTATCATAAACGCTGAGGCGGCGAAAAATTGAGGCTTCTTGAGGAAGATAGCCAATTCCACGGCGAGCACGTTCATGCAGCGGTAGAAGGCTGATATCTTCACCATCAATCATAATTTTGCCAGCGTCCCGCTGAACAATACCCACAACCATATAAAAGGTCGTGGTTTTACCGGCACCGTTTGGTCCCAACAAGCCAACGATTTCACCTGATTTAACTTCCAGGCTGACATCTTCAACGACCTTACGTTTTTTATAGGCTTTAGCTAGATTTTCAGCGGTTAGTGTCGCCATAACAGTTATTTACTCTTACTTGCTGATGAATTTTTATTCGCTGCAGGGCCTTTTTCTTGCAATTGGGCTGGCAGTATTACAGTGGTGACGCGTTTGCCTTTATCACTAAATGCTTCCATTTGCTGCGTTGGCACTAAATAGGTAATTTTGTCACCTTGAATATTGCTGTCTAATTGCTCAAGATAGGCATTGCCTGTTAAGGTGACGAGCTGTTTATCGACCTCATAACGGGCTTTGCTGGCATGGCCTTTAATCGGTTTTCCATCATCCTGTAATTGGTAAAAGGTAACCGGAGTACCAAAGGCCTCAATCACAATTTTATCCGAGTCACTACTTGGACGTGTTACAACCACTTTATTGGCTCTGATATCAATAGAACCTTGTTTAATAACAACATCATCAGTAAAGGTGGTGACGTTTTTTTCTAAATCAAGAGATTGTTTGACCGAATTAATCGTCATTGGCTGCTGCGTATCACTTTTTAATGCCATCGCAGGTAGGCTAAGAGCCAAAATTGCACTGGCAACAGCTCCTTGAATAAAACGTTTCTTAGTTACTTGATTCATTTTAATGCTCTTCTGGTTGTAACACATAATGAGTTTTAACATCTTCGATTAATTCAGCCGTTCTTGTACGAAGGTTTCCCTTCATTTTCATACCGGTAGAATTGAGACCTTGTCCAATAATGGTCACTTTATCATCAGATGAAACGTCTTGTGTTGTCAAATTGACAACTGCACTTTCAGTTGTAATTCGTTGGATCTGCGAGTCTTTGGTCAAGCTATCAACCTGAACATCGCTATATAAATAGAGAATTCTATCGTTCGTTAACCTGGCCTTGAAAGCCTTAACCGTCCAGGTTGGCTCGCCCGCTTCGTTATAAGTGGTTAGAACCGGTTTTGAAAACCACGTGATTTTTCCTTCAGTGTAGTTATCTATTTTATCTGAAACGAGTTTATACGCTAAATTACCCGTTGGATTATAGACAAAAGTCACTGAATCATCAGTTTGATAATTAGGTTGACCATCATTAATTACTTTATCCTCTGGGTTGTCAGAATCACTACCCGCTAAATTCCAACCGATAAGCCCTAATACAACCAAGGATAAAATAATAATTAACCACTTCTTCGCATTGCTCATGAATTCAATCTATTCGTTATATTGATAAACCTTTTGCTTCTTCCAGTTTGCCTTGAGAAAGCAAAATAAGGTCACAAAGTTCGCGGACTGCGCCTTTTCCTCCGCCAATGCGAGTCACATAATCCGCTCGCGGTAATAACAAAGGATGGGCATCCGCGACCGCGACGGATAAGCCTACTTTGGCCATAACAGGCCAGTCAATCAGATCGTCCCCAATATAAGCTATTTCTTCAGCTGATAATTGTAGTGTATCTAACAGTTCGTGATACGCCAAAAGCTTATCGCTTTGACCTTGGTAAAGATATGTAATGCCTAATGTTTGAGCCCTATCTTCAAGAAGCTTCGCTTTTCTTCCTGTAATGATGGCGACCTCAATACCGGAAGTTAATAAGCAACGTACTCCATAGCCGTCACGGACATTAAAGGCTTTGAGTTCTTCGCCATTATTTCCCATATAGACCAAGCCATCAGACATGACACCATCAACATCGCAGATCAATAATTTGATTTTTTCTGCTTTGGTTAAAACAGTATTGGCAACAGGGCCATAGCAGGTTTCCAACAAGGTAGACGTCATGGTATTTCCTTATGTTATACAACACCTGCTTGTAGCAGATCATGCATATGTAGCACACCAACTAATTTGTTATCATTTGCAACTAATAACGAAGTCACGTGCCGAGATTGCATTAAATTAAGTGCTTCAACCGCTAACATGGTTGGCGATACCCGAATTCCACCGGGGGTCATTAAATCAGCAATTTTAGCGTTATTCAGGTCGATTCCCATATCAAAGATACGGCGTAAATCCCCATCAGTGAAAATACCTTCAATATTCATGTCATCATCACAAATAACGGTCATACCCAGTTTTTTGCGAGTAATTTCCACTAAAGCCTCGCGTAAAGACGCACTTTTAGGAATATGGGGGATTTCATCACCCGTATTCATTAAATCACGAACGAGGAGTAAAAGTTTGCGCCCAAGTGCGCCACCCGGATGCGAAAGTGCGAAATCATTCGCAGTGAAGCCGCGGGCGGTTAATAAGGCTATCGCTAATGCATCTCCCATCACGAGTGTAGCTGTTGTACTCGTGGTAGGAGCTAGCCCCAATGGACAGGCTTCTTGAGGGACTTTGATACATAAATGAACATCTGCATATTTTCCCATATTACTTTCAGGATTGTTAGTCATACAGATTAAAGGCACTTTAATTCTTTTTAAAACAGGGAGTAAGGCTAAAATTTCTCCTGACTCACCAGAATTGGAAATGGCTAACACAACATCGTTATGAGTAATCATCCCAAGGTCACCGTGGCTGGCTTCTCCTGGATGAACAAAAAATGATGGTGTTCCTGTACTCGCTAGTGTAGCGGCAATTTTACGGCCAATATGCCCCGATTTCCCCATTCCCATTACGACGACTTTGCCTTCACAGTTAAAAATAAGCTGGCAAGCGCGGTCAAAGTCAGTATTGATATATTGTTCTAGGTTTTTTAAACCTTCGTGTTCGATATGGAGAACTTCTTTACCTACTTTCTGAAAATCGAAGTTTGACATTTCTAGTTCCATGCGTAGCTTTTAAGTTAATCGGATTAGCGAAATTAAATTGTATAACGAATACTTGGTATCAGTAAGTATTTTGTCAGTTAAGCTATTTTTAATGTTAGTTTTATACTTAATGAGTATTTTTGGGCACTTCGATGTAGAATTTAATACGTACAAGACGGTTTCATTAGCATCTTGAACCAAAAATGGATAGGCAAATTCGCGTATCCTCAAGCTAGGTAACATCACAACATTCTAAGAGCTATCTGCTGTTAATAGTGAAAGCTTTTGCTGACTATAAGTAAATTATATTGTTTTTTCTCTGTTTCGCTTAGATAAAAACAGAGTTGTAACACTAAAAGTCATATTTTCGACGCTATAATACTATAAATTCTATTTTGTTGTGATATTTGACGATTTTCAGTTTATCTTTCGGTAACATCTGAACGGATAAAATATATTTACGCGTGGTGTATAACGAGTTATTTAACAATGCAAGCACAGACAGACAATTTAATTGAAGTACGGAACATGTCCTTTACTCGAGGAAATCGGAAAATATTTGAAAATATTAATCTGACCGTTCCTCGTGGAAAAATTACGGCAATTATGGGGCCATCAGGGATTGGTAAAACCACATTACTGCGCTTGATTGGTGGGCAATTACGGCCAAATGAAGGTGAAATTTGGTTTGATGGCGATAATATTCCAGCGCTGTCACGCTCAAAGCTGTATCAGTCTCGTAAAAAGATGAGCATGCTGTTTCAATCCGGGGCGTTATTCACGGATATGAACGTATTTAATAACGTGGCTTTCCCTCTACGTGAGCACACTAACCTGCCAGAATCACTGATCCATACGACGGTGATGATGAAACTAGAGGCAGTTGGCTTACGTGGTGCTGCTCAATTAATGCCATCTGAGTTGTCAGGGGGTATGGCACGGCGCGCCGCGTTAGCGCGTGCTATTGCACTTGACCCAGATTTAATCATGTTTGATGAACCTTTTGTCGGCCAAGATCCCATTACGATGGGTGTTTTGGTTAAATTGATTGATGAGCTTAATCAAGCACTGGGTGTCACTTGTGTCGTGGTTTCCCATGATGTTCCAGAGGTATTGAGTATCGCAGATAATGCTTATATTGTTGCGCAGCAGCATGTCATTGCTCAGGGAACGGGTGAAGAATTGCGAGAAAACCAAGACCCTCGTGTGCGACAATTTCTTGATGGTATTGCTGATGGGCCTGTGCCATTCCGTTTTCCCGCCAATGATTATCTGGCTGATTTATTAGGGTAAAATAAGATGATATTAAAGGCGATAGCAGGCTTCGGGCGCCGATGGATTGATATATTTTCCGCGTTTGGTCGAGCAGGTTACATGCTGTTTCGCGCCTTACTCGGTAAACCAGAGTTTCGTAAACAATGGCCATTATTGATGAAGCAATTGTACGCCATTGGTGTGCAATCATTACTTATCATTGCTGTTTCCGGTTTATTTATCGGAATGGTATTGGGGTTACAAGGCTATTTGGTTCTCACCACTTTTAGTGCTGAAGCTAGCTTAGGTATGATGGTCGCACTTTCATTGTTACGTGAGCTAGGCCCTGTTGTAACCGCATTATTATTTGCTGGCCGTGCGGGCTCTGCATTAACAGCTGAAATTGGCTTAATGAAAGCGACAGAACAGATTTCTAGCCTTGAAATGATGGCAGTTGACCCTCTAAGGCGTGTCATCGCGCCACGTTTTTGGGCTGGTTTTATTAGTATGCCATTGTTATCTCTAATTTTTGTTGCTGTCGGCATTTTAGGTGGCGCACTAGTTGGGGTTGACTGGAAGGGGATTGATGAAGGCTTTTTTTGGGCTTCAATGCAATCTTCCGTTGATTGGCGACTAGATTTAGTAAACTGTGTGATTAAAAGCTTAGTCTTTGCTATCACAGTTACTTGGATCGCATTATTTAATGGCTATGATGCCATCCCAACTTCGGAGGGGATAAGCCAAGCGACAACTAGAACAGTTGTGCATGCGTCATTGTCTGTTTTAGGACTGGATTTCGTACTTACCGCACTGATGTTTGGGAACTAAGTCATGCAAAGTAAAAAAAGTGAAATATGGGTTGGTTGTTTTATGTTGCTGGCGATTGCCGCAATTATCTTTTTGTGTTTAAAAGTTGCTGATTTAAAATCGATAGGAAGCCAATCCACCTATCAAATTTCAGCATCTTTTGAAAATATTGGTGGCTTAAAAGAAGGCTCGCCAATCAAAGTGGGTGGTGTGGTGATTGGGCGAGTTGCCAGTATCACGCTAGATAAAAAGAATTATGTTCCTGAAGTTAAAATTGATTTATTAAGTGAGTACGACAATATTCCTGATTCGAGCTCACTGTCAATTCGGACGTCAGGTTTGTTGGGTGAACAATATATTGCGATGAATATTGGCCCTGATGACGAAGAATTAGGTATCGCAATCTTAAAAAATGGCGGGCGTCTTGAAGATACTAAGCCGGCTATGGTATTAGAAGACTTAATTGGCCAGTTTTTATATAAAAGTGGTGATAGCCAAGGTGCAGAGCCAGAGTCAACTGCGCAGTAATTTGATGCTCCCTTTGAAGAATAAAGGAATGAATTATGTTTAAACGTTTAATGATGGTTGCTATGTTGGCAATCGCGCCATTTGCCATGGCAGTAGACCAAACCAACCCTTATAAGTTAATGGATGAAGCGGCGGCGAAAACGTTTAACCGCTTGAAATCAGAGCAACCGAAAATTAAGCAAGACCCCGAGTATCTTAGAACAATTGTTCGTGAGGAATTATTACCTTATGTACAAGTTAAATATGCTGGGGCTTTGGTGTTAGGAACCTATTATAAAGGGGCAACTCCAGCACAGCGTGAGGCTTATTTCAACGCATTTGAAGATTACCTTGAGCAAGTCTATGGTCAAGCTTTAGCAATGTACCATGGCCAAACGTATCAAATAGCCCCAGAACAACCGTTGGGAGATAAAAACATTGTTGCCATTCGCGTGACTATTGTTGATACCAATGGACGTCCTCCTGTCCGTTTAGATTTCCAATGGCGTAAAAATAGCAAAACAGGTTACTGGCAAGCTTACGACATGATTGCAGAAGGCGTGAGTATGATCACGACTAAGCAAAATGAGTGGGGTGATATTTTACGTAAGCAAGGTGTCGATGGTTTAACAAAACAGTTAGAAATCAGTGCAAAAGCGCCAATTACTTTAGAAGAGAAAAAGTAATATGAGTCAGTTGTTGGCATGGGAACTCAATGAAACAACACTTTATCTCACCGGGACGTTAGACCGTGATTCGCTAATGTCGTTTTGGGATAAAAAAGACTCATCGCTGGAACGCATTGAAAATATAGATGTTTCTGGTCTCAAGCATGTTGACTCAACAGGCTTGGCGATGCTAGTTCGCTTAAAAGGTGAATTCCAAGCTAAAAACCGTTCACTGAATATAACTGGTGTCAGTGATAACTTGAATACATTGATTGAGCTATACGGGGTTCAAAAGATTATCCTCAATTAGGTTAAATATCCTAAATTGGGTCAAGTTATGTAAAAATAAGCGCCTCTATGTGCTTTTCGGCACGAGAGGCGTTTTCTTTGGTTTAAGTGTTAAGCCTAATCCTTTAGGATAGAGGATTGAGCTCTGACTGTTCTTATTGCGATGTCTCTGTACGCTATGCATGCAATTTGCACTATTTAGAGTAAAATTATAAATCACAAATAATTAATAAATTGAGTCATTATGGATACCAACGAAATTAAGCAAGTATTGATGGAAAAATTGTCTCTGAATGAGGCTATTGTTACTGGTGATGGTAGCCACTTTCAGGTTATCGCGGTCGGTGACATGTTTGACGGTATGAGCCGTGTTAAGCAACAGCAAGCAATTTATGCGCCTTTAATGGAGTATATTGCGGATAACCGCATTCATGCTTTGTCTATTAAAGCGTACACCCCTGCGCAATGGGAGCGCGATCGTAAACTTAGTGGCCTTTGATTACAAAGCCTAAGCGAACAGACTGTAAAATTCGACATACGAGAATACTTGAATGGATAAGTTTTTAGTTAAAGGACCAACCCGCTTACAGGGTGAGGTCACTATATCTGGCGCAAAAAATGCGGCATTACCAATTCTGTTCGCTGCTCTGTTGGCTGAAGAGCCAGTAGAAATACAGAATGTTCCTCATTTGAGGGATATTGACACAACGATTAAATTACTGAATCAACTTGGTACTAAAGTACAACGCAATGGCTCTGTGTACGTCGATGCAAGTACTGTAACGACATACTGTGCACCTTATGACCTTGTTAAAACCATGCGTGCATCCATTTGGGCTTTGGCGCCATTGGTTGCTCGTTTTGGTCATGGTGAAGTTTCTTTACCAGGTGGCTGTGCTATCGGTGCTCGTCCAGTTGATTTACATATTTCAGGTTTAGAGCAATTAGGCGCAAAGATTGTTTTAGAAGATGGTTATGTGAAAGCAACGGTTGATGGTCGTTTAAAAGGTGCTTGCATTGTGATGGATAAAGTCAGTGTGGGTGCGACAGTCTCTATTATGACGGCTGCGACTTTAGCTGAAGGAACCACAACAATTGAAAATGCGGCACGTGAACCTGAAATTGAAGATACCGCCAATTTCTTAAATACTCTTGGTGCAAAAATTACTGGCGCAGGGACTGATCGTATTGTTATTGAAGGTGTTGAACGTTTAGGTGGGGGCGTTTATAAAGTACTGCCTGACCGCATTGAAACGGGAACATTTTTAATTGCAGCCGCGGTTTCGCGCGGCAAAGTCATCTGTCGTAATGCACGTCCAGACACTCTAGATGCGGTATTAGCTAAATTGCGTGAAGCTGGGGCTAAAATTGAAATCGGTGATGACTGGATTAGCCTAGATATGGAAGGCAAACGCCCGAAAGCAGTGACATTGCGTACGGCACCACACCCAGGGTTCCCAACGGATATGCAAGCACAGTTTAGCTTACTTAATCTTGTTGCTGATGGCGCTGGTATGATCACTGAAACGATTTTTGAGAATCGTTTTATGCATATCCCTGAACTAATCCGTATGGGCGCTCATGCTGAAATTGAAAGTAATACTGTGTTATGTCATGGTGTTGAAAAATTAACCAGCGCACAGGTGATGGCAACAGATTTACGAGCTTCTGCGAGTTTAGTTATAGCGGGCTGTATTGCGGAAGGGACAACGACAGTTGACCGTATATATCATATTGACCGTGGTTATGAGCATATCGAAGATAAACTACGTGGTTTAGGTGCTGATATTCAGCGCGTACACTCAGATGATTAATACTTTGATAAAGTAAATGGGTTGGTGGCTTCATTTACCCATTCGATGAATCAAAAAAGGTTGTTCGATATCGAACAACCTTTTTTACGCAAGTGTATTTCTAATGACTACCCAGCCTGTTCTTCAGGAATTTCTTCGATAATCACATCAATATTTTTAATTTCGCCATCTCGTAAAATCTGTACTGCCGTTTTACTTCCGGGACGAATTTCTGCAACTAAATCCATAGTTTCCGCGGCTGAAATAGCTGGTTTACCATCAACCGATAAAATAATATCCCCTTGCAATATACCTGCCTTAGCCGCAGGTCCATTTGGGGCAACTTGGAAAATTCGCAAGCCTTGTATTTGATTGATATTATTGTTGTTTGACCTAATTTGAGGTAATTCGCGTGCGGTAATACCAATATAACCGCGGATCACTCGGCCATCACGAATTAGCTTATCCATGATTTTGGTGGCTAGCGCGGTAGGAATAGCAAAGCTTAGCCCTTCAGAACTAATGCCTTGACCTGCAGTGAAAGAAAGCGTGTTGATGCCGACTAACTCACCTTCGGTATTAATTAATGCTCCGCCAGAGTTACCTGAGTTGATTGATGCATCGGTTTGAAGAAAGTTTTGCCGGCGAGTGGAGCTTAACCCAACGCGACCTGTTGCACTGATAATCCCCTGAGTAACGGTTTGACCTATGTTATAAGGATTTCCAATTGCCAGTACGACATCACCAACATGAGTGACTCGTTGCGTATTAATTGGAATGACAGGTAAGTTATCAGCATCAATTTTTAATACGGCGAGGTCAGTCAATGGGTCTGAGCCAACTAGAAGCGCATCAAAAATAGCACCATCTTGTAAAGCCACTAAAATTTGGTCTGGGTTATCAACGACATGTTTATTCGTGATGATGTAGCCATTTTGGCTCATGATCACACCTGAACCGAGGGATTTTAATTCACGTCCTGATTGGGAAAAACTGCCTTTTGAACTGCTATAAACATAGACCACCGCAGGTGCAGCGCGGCGTACTGCTTTATTATAGCTGACGGGTTCACTATTTGTTTTACCATATAATAAGTCGGCTAAACCTTGAGGGCGCAACGAAGGAACCGCAATGATAATAATCAATGCAGTCAACAGGCCAAGCATGACAGATAAAGTTAGCTTCTTCACCATAGGATATAGAATATTTAGTTATTGCTTAAACATGTTCAGAGCATAACATAAAAAAACAGGTACAGCAGAGTGATACTGTACCTGTTTTATTGGTTTTCAGATGGTTTTTGATGAATTAATTTTTCATCAGTAAATATAATGTTTCACCATCACGCAAAACTTTCATGGCTAATACCGGAGGTTTAGCATCGATAATCTTACGGAATTGTTCAATCGTCTCAACACGAGCGTCATTGACACCAAAGATTAAATCGCCTTTTACTAAGCCAATGGCAGCCGCCGGTGATTTTGGTGCGACGCTATCAACTTGAACACCCTTGGTGTTGCTTACCGTTGCATTAGAAATCGTTGCACCTAATAAAGATTCACTCAATTTTTCGGCTTTAGTTGCAGAGCCTTCGTCGTTCTCGAGAACCACTTTGACTTCCATTGGTTTACCTGAGCGAATCAAGCCAATAGTAATTTCCTTACCAATTTGGCTAGTACCGATTTTAGCTCTTAACTCTGCAAAGCTATTAATACGTTTACCATCAACAGAGACGAGAACGTCACCGGATTTAATACCTGCTTTAGCTGCGGATGATTTAGGTAAAACTTCGCTCACGAAAGCGCCACGCTGTGCATCAATATTGAATGCTTTAGCGATATCGGAGTTCATTTCAGTACCTTTGATACCTAAGATCCCGCGTTTTACTTCACCATGCTTAATTAACTGCTCGCTAAGGTTTTTAGCCATATTACTTGGGATCGCGAAGCCGATACCGATATTACCGCCGCCAGGTGCTAAGATTGCGGTATTGATACCGATTAATTCACCGTTTAGGTTAACGAGTGCGCCACCAGAGTTACCACGGTTAATGGAAGCATCGGTCTGGATAAAGTTTTCTAGACCTTCAAGGTTCAAACCGCTACGGCCTAATGCGGAGATAATGCCTGATGTCGCTGTTTGCCCTAAACCAAATGGGTTACCGACGGCAACCGCAAAATCACCCACACGTAATTTGTCGGAGTCTGCAATACTAACAGCTGTTAAGTTTTTGATATCTTTTGCATTACTGATTTTCAATAACGCGATATCTGTTTGCGGGTCTTTACCAATTAAGTTAACGGCAATTTCACGGCCATCATTTAATTGAATTTGAATTTTGTCAGCGCCATCAATAACATGGTTATTGGTTAAAATATAACCTTGCTGAGCATCAATAATGACCCCCGAACCTAAGCCTTCAAATGGACGTACGCTTTGTTGCTGTTGTGGTACATTTGGGCCAAAAAAGAATTTAAGTTCTTCTGGAATTTGCTGGTTTTGTACGCGCGTACCCGACACGTGAATATTAACTACAGCAGGCAATACTTTTTCAAGCATTGGAGCTAAGCTAGGCATGTTCTGGCTTTGTGCTGTTGCAGGTAAAGTTGCAGGTAATGCTGCGCTACTTACGGCAGGGATAGCCGCTAAAGATAAACCTAAACTCATTGCTACCGCGGTAAGAAAAAAGTTTTTTCTTTTCATAATTTAGTCGATTCTCTCAAGAATAAATTATCAACTCATTGTAGATACAATTTTAGAATAAACACAATGCGTTGAGATAATATTGGTTGGTATCAGATTCAATTTTACTGATGACTATGACTACCGATTATGCGCAAAAGTTCCCCTTACGGGTAGCGAATATCCACTCTTTTACATCTATTTACATGCAACTTAAGTGAAACCATAACTTCTATACAGTAGGTAAATAAATTATTAATTTATATTTGGATGGAAATCTTGTTCAGAATTATTAAATAAAAATTTAATCATGAAAGATACACGGAAAGCGACTAAATTTAGTGTATTTGGTAGAAAATCACCAGTAAGTGGTGCTTACTGGTGATAAAAGATAAAAACTTACTTCTCTTTCTCTTCGATAGGCCTGAAAAGACCCGATGCACCATCTGAGTAATCTCTTGGTGGCATTTTAACTGGCGCTTGATCGTTATCTGCTTCAGATTCGGTTAAACGATAGTTAAATGGGTTGTCTTGCGCTGGCATATCAGGCATTAATTCAGACGAGCTTTGTGCCATGTGTTGATAAAGCTGACGGTAATCACGCGCCATTTTATCCAATAATTCTGCGCTACGAGCAAAATGGCTCACAAGCTCTTTACGGTACTCTTCAAGTTCAGTACTTTTTTTGTCTAGCTCAGCCTGCGCTGTTTTTTGCTGGCGAAGCTTTGGGTTGCCATAGCGCACAACTAATGCACCGATGATAAAACCCACAATCAATCCGATTAATGCATACTCCCAGGTCATGCTGACTCCTTCATTACTTCAATGTTCACAGATTCAATGTTCGCAGAAACGTAGTGTTGTTACCGTTACTATACCTTAAATAATTCAAGTTGCATGTAAGCGTCAAGTAAAGCGTCTTAACATATTGTAATTTGACTAGTTAAGTGATGACAAAATCGACAAGCTTTGAATTAGACAGGCTAAATTAGTCAACAACTTATTAAGATATTAAGAGTGGAATCTTAAATCGAATTTCCTTACTCTATAGCGGCTCGTTAACCGAAAGTTAAATGATAACTGAATCTGGTTATAATAAAGGCAGTGTATATCAAATAACGGTAAAAAAACCGAAAATTTTTTAAGGATTATTCAGTTAATGTCGCCGATGACCCCTATAATGCGTTATCAACAAGCGCTAGCTGATGGAAATTATCAGCCAGATGACGTACAAAAGCTCGCTGTAGAACGCCTAGATAAAATATATCAGCAGCTTGTTAATGCAACCTCTTCCACTTTACAAGATAAGCCTTCAGGTTTAAAGCAGCGCTTTAACCGCCTTCTAGGTAAAACGTCAACAGCACCGGTAGTCCCCATACAAGGGCTATATATGTGGGGCGGGGTGGGGCGTGGAAAGACGTGGCTGATGGATATGTTTTATGAAAGTTTACCGGGTACGCGTAAACTTCGCTTACATTTTCATCGCTTTATGAAAAAAGTACAAGAAGATTTGATGGCACTGCAAGGGCAAGAGAACCCGCTAGATATCATTGCGGATGAGTTTAAAAAACAAACAGATGTCTTGTGTTTTGATGAATTTTTTGTGTCAGATATTACAGACGCTATGATCCTAGGCACTTTACTAGAAGGGCTCTTTGCTCGGGGCATCACTCTTGTCGCCACTTCAAATATCATCCCTGATAATCTTTATCGAAATGGCTTGCAGCGGGCACGTTTTTTACCTGCGATTGAGCAAATTAAAAAATACTGTGATGTGATGAATGTCGATGCAGGTATTGATTACCGTTTAAGAACTTTAACGCAAGCACATTTATTTTTATCGCCAATTAACCATGAAAACCGACAACATCTTGATGAGGTGTTTGTGAAATTGGCAGGAAAAGAAGGTGAGGTGAACCCTGTTTTAGAGGTTAACCATCGAAAAATGCCCGCTATCCGTGCTGCAGAAGGTGTTCTTGCGATAGGCTTCAAAGTATTGTGTGAGGAGCCACGTAGTCAAAATGACTATATTTACCTGTCCAACTGTTATCACACCGTCTTACTGTACGATGTACCTGTGATGGGAACCAACGATGAAAACCCGGCTCGGCGGTTTTTAGCGTTAATTGATGAGTTTTACGAACGAAAAGTTAAATTAGTGATTAACGCTGAAGTGCCAATGGAATCGCTGTATCAGGGCCAATTGTTAGCATTCGAATACCAACGTTGCTTATCTCGATTGCAAGAAATGCAAAGTGAAGAGTACCTGAAAATACCGCATTTAACTTAAGGTTAACGATAAAACCGAGTTGTTAGCGAACAAATTGCCTAAATCGCATAATTTAAATACAAAATGCGATGTTTATTTGAGCAAACGTAAAAAAAATGCATTTGGGGTCGATTTTTGTTTCTGACTTCTCTATAATCTTGCGACCCCACGTTACAGCGTTGTTTTTTATTTCCCAAAAAATAACGCATTAATGCCAGTTAGGCTGCTCGAAGGGGTAGGTTTACTGGACAAAGAGTCGTGTGAACCTCAGAAAGCTTATGAACATGAGTGTTCACCAACGTGTAACTTCAATATTGGGTAAGTTTTAATGAAAACTTTTACAGCTAAACCAGAGACCGTAAAACGCGACTGGTACGTTGTTGATGCAGATGGCAAAACTTTAGGCCGTCTTGCAACTGAAATTGCTAGCCGTCTGCGCGGTAAGCATAAAGCGGAATATACTCCGCACGTGGATACTGGTGATTACATCATCGTTCTGAATGCAGAAAAAATTGCTGTTACCGGCAATAAACGCGAAGACAAAATCTACTATCGCCATACTGGCCATGTAGGTGGAATCAAGCAAGCAACTTTCGAAGAAATGATTGCTCGCAGTCCTGAGCGTGTGCTTGAAATCGCGGTTAAAGGCATGTTGCCAAAAGGACCTCTGGGTCGTGCAATGTACCGTAAACTGAAAGTTTACGCAGGTAATGAGCACAACCACGCGGCTCAACAACCGCAAGTTCTTGACATTTAATCGGGATTATAGCAATGGCTGAAAATCAATACTACGGCACTGGTCGCCGCAAAAGCTCATCTGCTCGTGTCTTTATTAAGCCGGGTAGCGGTAACATCACAATCAATCAACGTACACTGGAACAATACTTTGGTCGCGAAACTGCGCGCATGGTAGTTCGTCAGCCGTTAGAATTGGTTGAAATGTTGGAAAAACTGGATCTGTACATCACTGTTAAAGGTGGCGGTATTTCAGGTCAGGCAGGCGCAATCCGTCACGGTATTACACGTGCACTGATGGCTTATGATGAGACTCTTCGTTCTGATCTGCGTAAAGCTGGTTTCGTTACCCGTGATGCGCGTTCTGTTGAACGTAAAAAAGTGGGTCTGCGCAAAGCACGTCGTCGTCCACAGTTCTCCAAACGTTAATTTATTACCCTTTGGGTATAAAATTGATGAAAAAACCCGTCTTAATGGCGGGTTTTTTATTGCCTATTGTTTTACTTACATTTTTATTATTAATGATAGATAACAGTGTCTAATTATGACGCTTTATAAAAGAACGAATATAATCTAAAGTTAAACATCATAATTTAGTCTAAAATAATCACTAGTGAGCGATACTGAGATACTTTAATTAAACATAGTCCAAACTATAGAGTTAACTTTAAGGTTTTTATTCTGTATTTTTTGTTTTTATATTGTTATAACTCTAAATTTTTTACTATTTTATCCTTAAAATGAAATAAATCTATGATTTTTTCGATGCAGCCCCCCTAAGTTGTACAAAATCTGTTAGAATACGCCCCTGTTTTTTTATTTCGCATTTCTCGCCTTTACTGTGCGGGAGGGTTGTGTTGACTTCCAATATGGATAAATGAAAGTTAAACACAGGGGATTTTAAAATGGGTAATGGGTAATTAAAAATTAATTACATTTCGTCCATTTTGTATTTTGGAGGTTTTAATGGCTGTCGCTCCTAATAAACGCTCGGTAATGACATTGTTCTCTGGCCCTACTGACATTTTTAGCCATCAGGTACGGATTGTTCTGGCTGAAAAAGGGGTAAGTGTTGAAATTGAACATGTCGAACCCGGTCATCTGCCTCAAGATCTGATCGATCTCAACCCATACCAGAGTGTTCCAACATTAGTCGATCGTGACCTGACTCTCTATGACCCACACATTATCATGGAATATCTTGATGAGCGTTTTCCTCATCCACCATTAATGCCTGTTTACCCAGTTGCACGTGGGACGAGTCGTCAATTGATGCACCGTATTCAAAGCGATTGGTATTCATTAATGAGCAAAATAGAGAACGGTAGTGCGCAAGAGGCAGCAAATGCCCGCCGTCAACTATCTGAAGAGCTGATCGCGGTTTCACCTGTTTTTGCTGAAATGGAATTCTTCATGAGCGAAGAATTTAGTCTCGTAGATTGCTATTTAGCACCGTTACTATGGCGTTTACCTGTACTGGGTATTGAATTGAACCCATCTAGTAGCAAATACTTGCAGTTGTATATGCAACGTGTATTTGCACGTGACGCATTTTTAGCATCGTTGACTGAATCTGAGCGCGAAATGCGTTTGTCTACAAGAGGCTAAAAGAATGATGGAAATGACAGCAATGTCACCACGTCGCCCTTATTTGTTACGTGCGCACTATGAGTGGTTGCTCGATAACGATATGACTCCGCATTTGGTGGTTGATGTCACCGTTCCTGCTGTTAACGTTCCTATGGAATTTGCTCGTGATGGGCAAATTGTATTGAATGTTGCGCCAAGAGCTGTTGGTAATTTTGAAATAACCAATGAAGAAGTGCGTTTTAATGCTCGCTTTGGTGGAATACCTCGCCAAGTTTATGTCCCAATGGCCGCAATTATGGCGGTGTATGCACGTGAAAATGGGGCTGGAATGATGTTCGAGCCTGAAGCTGCGTATGATGCAGAGTTATCAGCGGGTTTTGAACAAGTTGAAGAGCTTGAAGACAACATTACTTTAGTTCATGAAGCTGAATCTGTGGATGAAAATTCACATGAGCCATCGGGGGATGAGCCACCACGACCACCAAAAGGTCGGCCTTCATTAAGGGTTGTCAAATAATCCATTAGTCAGGTTAACAGCATATTAATCAACAGAGGGCAAAACCCTCTGTTTTTTTATATCAATGAGAAATTAAACTTCTAGAAATAATAAAATACCTTCGGCAGCATTGCGCCCATCAGCAACAGCAGTCACAACAAGATCTGAGCCTCTGATTATGTCCCCTCCGGCAAATACTTTTTCATGAGAAGTTTGAAAAGGAAATCGGCTATTACGATTTGCTAAAATATGACCATACTTATCACGCTTAATTAACGGTTTTTCTAACCAACTTTGGTTATGAGGAGCAAATCCATAAGCGACAATTATGGTGTCGGTTTCGATAAAAAAGGTTGAATCTTCAACAAGTTCTACTTGATAACGACCATTTTCTAATTCGCCATTTTGTGTGCGAGTGGTATAAACACCTATTAGTTGTTGCTGCTCATTAACGACAAATTCAGTGACTTGCATATTAAAATGGAACTGAGTGCCTTCTTCTAACGCATGGGCGACTTCTTTTTGTGAGGCTGGCATACTTTGTTCATCTCTACGGTAAAGACAGCTAACCTGCTTTGCGCCTTGACGAATAGCGGTACGTACACAATCCATCGCAGTATCTCCACCTCCTAACACGATAACTCTTTTTGAGTGTAAATTAACATAGGGTTCGTCTTTAGAGATGGGAAGTTGCATTAAATGGCGCGTATTTGCGATTAGATAGGGAAGTGCTTCAAAAACGCCGTGGATCGATTTTTCAGGTAAGTTGCCACGAATAGCCTGGTATGTGCCAGTACCAAGAAAAATGGCGTCATAATCGCAAATGAGCTCATCTAGAGAGACATCTGTACCCACCTCGGTATTTAATTGAAACTGAATGCCCATTTCTGTAAATATTTCCCGTCGTTGGGTCATCAGTTCCTTTTCTAGCTTAAATGACGGAATACCAAATGTTAGTAGCCCCCCTATTTCAGGGTACTTATCAAAAACGACGACATTTACACCATTTCGAATAAGCACATCTGCGCAAGAAAGACCCGCCGGGCCTGCGCCAACAATGGCGACACGTTTGTTAATGGGGTTAATATGGGAAAGGTTTGGGCGCCACCCCATCGCAAAAGCCGTATCATTAATATACCGTTCAATATGACCGATAGTGATAGAACCGGTTGTATCATTAAGTACACATGCTAATTCGCACAGTTTTTCTTGTGGGCAAACGCGTCCACAAATTTCAGGTAAACTGTTGGTATGATGAGATAATTCAGCAGCTTCGATAATTTTCCCTTCAGCAGCAAGACTGAGCCACTTTGATATTGGATTATGTAGTGGGCATTTCCATTCACAAAACGGGCTACCACAAGATAGACAGCGGCTCGCTTGCTGTTGTACATCAACGGCATTATCGGGTGCATAGATTTCAGTAAACGCTATTTTGCGGATTGCCAGCGCTTTTTTGGGCGGCTCGCGACGTTGGGAACCGAAAATATTTGAATTCATGGCATTCCTTACTGAATTTTGTCTGATTTTACTTGAGATAGCAGGGGCTTTTTCTTTGATTTTAGCGATCTTGCCTAAGGAACAATAGCGTTATTGTTTTGATTTTTATGTAATTATGATTAAAAACTATCCAAGGTAAATTTTTACTTTATCTAACACAAAGAAAATACCTGATTGTTTTTTATCATTAATAGTAAAAAATGGCTATTGAATGAGCAGGATCGACATTTCGAGTGAATAATCATCCGAAACTGCCTTGTTTGATATATGATTCAAAGAGAATTTAACTAAGGGGTGGTTATGAAAGTACTTCGCGGCCTTGCGCAATACTATGTCGATTTAATGATGAAGCTCGGGTTAGTGCGTTTTTCCCTATTACTCGCATCGGCACTGGTTGTTCTCGCCATGATAATGCAAATGGCAGTGACAATTTTTTTAAGAGGGCATGTTGATAGCCTCGATATGGTCGGGTCAATTTTCTTTGGGTTAATCATCACTCCGTTAGCCGTTTATTTTTTGTCAGTGGTGGTTGAGCAACTTGAGGAATCTCGGCAGCGTTTATCGCGAATGGTTGATAAACTTGAAGTTATGAGAAAGCGTGATGCTGATTTAAATACTCAATTACAGGGAAATATTGAACAGCTTAACCTTGAAATTCAAGAGCGAGAAAAAGCTGAGCGTGCTCATTTAGAACTCCTTGAACAACTAAAGCAAGAAATGAAATATCGTGAGCAAACACAAATTGAACTTGAACAGCAATCTGTTTTACTTCGTTCATTTCTTGATGCCTCACCTGACTTGGTTTATTACCGCAACGAAAATAATGAGTTTTCAGGTTGTAACCGAGCAATGGAACTGTTGACTGGAAAAAGTGAAAAACACTTAGTTGGGTTAACTCCGTTAGATATTTATGATGTTGAAATTGCCTCTAAGGTTATGGAAACCGATGAAAAAGTTTTTCGTCATAATGTTTCTCTTACTTATGAACAATGGTTGGTATATCCAGACGGCCGTAAAGCTTGTTTTGAACTCCGTAAAGTGCCTTTTTATGACCGGGTTGGCAAACGACATGGCTTGATGGGCTTTGGGCGCGATATAACGGAGCGTAAACGCTATCAGGAGGCGTTAGAGAACGCGAGCAGGGAGAAAACCACCTTTATTTCTACAATCAGCCACGAGCTTCGTACACCCCTTAACGGCATTGTCGGCTTAAGCCGAATTTTATTAGACACAGATTTAACTTCGGAACAATCTAGCTATTTAAAAACGATTCATGTAAGCGCTGTCACGTTGGGTAATATATTCAATGATATTATTGAGATGGATAAAATTGAGCGTCGTAAGGTTCAGTTAGATAACCAACCAATCACATTATCTGAATTTGTGAATGATTTAGAGAATTTGAGTGGGTTATTAGTGCAGCCGAAAGGGCTTAAATTTGTCATGGATGTCGCTCCTGCATTACCAAAAACAGTTTTAACCGATGGGACTCGTTTACGGCAAATACTCTGGAATTTAATTGGTAACGCAGTTAAGTTCACACAAAAAGGTGAAGTGAAGCTTAGTATTTGGCAAGACGCTGAAAATAAATTGTTTTTTAGGGTTCAGGATAGCGGAATAGGTATCCCGAGGGATGAGCTAGATAAAATCTTTGCAATGTATTACCAGGTAACAGATTCTGCTGGCGGTAAACCGGCTACTGGAACGGGGATTGGGCTTTCTGTATCTCGTCGTTTAGCACAAAATATGGGCGGCGATATTCAAGTTGAAAGTGAAATAGGGCAAGGCTCTACTTTTACTTTATCCATTACAGCGCCTGTGGTTGAAAGTGACGTTATTGAACAGCAAGAAAGTGAAGACGATTACCCATTGCCTGCATTACATATTTTACTCGTAGAAGATATCGAACTGAATGTCGTTGTTGCTTGTTCTGTACTAGAAAATTTAGGCAATACCGTTGATGTGGCAATGAATGGTAAAGATGCCCTGGAGATGTTTGCTCCTGGTGAATATGATTTAGTGTTATTGGATATCCAATTACCTGATATGACAGGCCTTGATATTTCTAGACAACTCAAACAGCAGTACGATAAGCAAGATTTACCACCATTAATTGCATTAACTGCAAATGTTCTGAAAGACAAAAAAGAATACTTTGATGCAGGTATGGATGGTGTATTGAGTAAGCCATTATCAGTTCCAGCACTGACCCAGATTATTGAGCAATTTTGGGGGGAGCAATCCGCTCGATCAGAAGAAGCACCGAGTAAACATGAGGCTTCAAGTGTTGATGAATCAAAATTAGATTGCGATATGCTAGAGCAGTATATTGAATTGGTTGGCCCTAAGCTTATTTATGACGGGCTAGATGTCTTTGAAAAAATGCTTCCAGGTTACTTAGCTATTCTTGATTCGAACATGGTGGCTAAAGACCAAAAAGGCATTGTGGAGGAAGCCCATAAAATCAAAGGAGCGGCAGGCTCTGTTGGCTTAAAGAACTTACAGAAAATCGCACAACAGATTCAATCTCCTGATTTACCAGCATGGTGGGACAATGTACAGGAATGGGTGGATGAATTAAAACAGGATTGGAAAGCAGATATAGAAACTTTGAGAAACTGGGTTGATCAGCGTACAAAAAAATAACCCCAACCGAAGTTGGGGTGCGCGAATACTGCGCCAACACCAGGGAAATCATTGATTTGCATATGTTTTTTGTATTTTGCAAATCATTAAATTAGGTATATCACTGTAAAGGGCAACATCAAGATACCAAAATTTAGCGAATCTGTTACAAGATTCATTAAAATCTGTGATGAAGATTGATGTTTGTGCACCTTAGCGCCTGAGAGATAATTTACTACAAATGGAGGAAGATATGAAATCAATTGCGGTTATTTTAAGTGGCTGTGGTGTTTTTGATGGAAGTGAGATCCATGAGTCAGTATTAACTATGCTAGCTTTGAGTCAATATAATGCTGAAGTTCATTTTTTTGCGCCTGATGACTTTCAACCAACTGTTATTAATCATATTAATGGTGAGTTAAAATCAGAAAAACGTAACCAAATGGAGGAGTCTGCACGCATTACACGTGGAAAAATATCGCCTTTATCCTCAGCTGATGCTTCAAAGCTGGATGCCCTCATAATTCCTGGTGGTTTTGGTGTGGCAAAAAATTTATGTGATTTTGCAGTTAAAGGAAGTGAGTGTGAAATTAATAAAGAACTATTAAGTTTAGTACGCCAAATGCACCAACAAAAAAAGCCGCTAGGGCTGATGTGTATTGCTCCTGTGATGCTTCCTAAAATGTTAAATACATCAGTAGTACTAACTATTGGTGATGATAGTGAAACGATTGCTCAAATAGAACTTATGGGTGGGAAACATATTAAATGTGCTGTTGATGATATTGTAATTGATGAAGTTAACCGAGTTGTTACAACACCTGCTTATATGCTGGCTCAATCAATTTCTGAAGCAAATACGGGTATTAATAAGCTTGTTAAGAAAGTATTGGAAATGGCGTGATTATTTGAATGCGAACTATTGTTTCTAAATTATGGCACTGGTTAAAGAAGATCACATTTTCATTACTTGTGGTGTGGATTTGTTCAGTCGTTTTATTTAAATACATACCAGTGCCTTTTTCTGCGGTAATGATTGAACGACAAATCACTGCATGGACAAACTTAAATTTTTCTTATGTATCTCATTCTGAATGGGTAGATGAAAATCACATTTCTCCGTATATTTATTTAGCAGTAATTGCTGCGGAAGATCAAAATTTTCCTCATCACTGGGGTTTTGACCTTGATGCAATAGAGCGTGCTTACAAACACAACTTGAGTAATAAACAAACAATTAGAGGGGCTTCAACGATCTCTCAGCAAACAGTGAAAAACTTATGGTTATGGGATGGAAGAAGCTGGTTAAGAAAGGGCTTAGAGACAGTAATGACTCCTATTATGGAGCTCTTATGGTCAAAGCAAAGAGTATTGACAGTTTATCTTAATATAGTTGAGTTTGGAGATGGTGTTTTTGGTGTGGAAGAGGCTGCAAATAAATTCTTTAATAAGCCAGCCAGCAAGCTTTCAATGAATGAAGCAGCGCTATTAGCTGCAGTTTTGCCTAATCCTCATAGATATAGCGTGAAAAGCCCATCTTCTTATGTTCTCAAAAGGCAGGCTTGGATCTTGAATCAAATGCACTTATTAGGAGGTAAGAATTATCTGAAAATAAACCAATTAATGGATGAATAAGAAAAAAGCCATGGTTTTTAACCCACGGCTTTTGTTTTTATAACAATATATTATTGTTTATGATTAATTAAGATAAGTGAAAGCGGTCGTAACTCGACGAACACCGTCTGTTTCACTGGCAATTTTTGCCGCTGCATCACCTTCTTGCCTTGTTAAAACACCTAGCAAGAAAACCTCACCGTTTTCAGTAATAACTTTTACACTACCAGATTTAACACTATCACTAGCAAGGATTTTCGATTTCACTTTGGTTGTTAACCACGTGTCCTTTGAAGCCGTACCCAAATCAACAGGCTCACCGCTACGAACTTCATTATAGACTGCGATGGTGCCATCAACGTTAGAGGCTATTTGTTTTGCTCGTTCAGCCCAAGCCATATCAGGGCTTTGGCCAGTTAACAGGACATTACCTTTATAAGCGGTCGCAATGATACGAGCCTTACCTGTGATGTCCTTATCTTTATTTAGCTGCCCACTAACTCGAGCTTCTAAGGTTCCATCGTCAACTTGCTGGCCAACGCTGCGAGGATCTGTGGCACTTTTCGTTGCAACAGCAGCAGAACCTACGACTGCAGCCCCAATACAGCCTTGTAATAAAACAGTACTGATGACTATGGCAAAAATCGGTATTAATCGCATTTTGTCTCCTTAATCGTCCTGATGTGGGAAAAGAGTATTGTCTATAAGGTCACACAGACAATTTACTGTAAGAAGATGAACTTCTTGAATTCGAACACTTCGTTGGGATGGAATACGGATTTCAACATCTTGAGGGCCTAGTAAGCCTGCGAGTTCCCCTCCGTCATAACCTGTTAAGGCGACAATTGTCATGTCCCTTGTCACCGCAGCTTCAACGGCCTTAATAATATCACTACTATTACCATGGGTTGAAATTGCCATCAAAACATCACCATGTTGCCCTAATGCTCTAACTTGTTTCGCATAAATTTCAGAAGGTTGCTTACTACCCGAAATCGCAGTTAGCACGGCATTATCGGTATTAAGCGCTAAGGCGGGTAAGCTAGGGCGCTCAGTTTCAAAGCGATGGATCATACTCGCAGCAAAACGTTGTGCGGTAGCGGCGGAAGCACCGTTACCACAACATAAAATTTTGTTGCCATTGAGTAAAGATTGAACCATCATCATTGCGGCTCTTGATATGGCATCAGGCAGCGCTTCAGCCGCTGCTATTTGAGTTTGGATGCTTTCAGTGAAACAAACTTTTATTCGGTCTAGCACGAGTTTTTCCTTTGTCGCCTCGATATAATTCAAATCATTTTTGTGTTGCTATTATATTTGAATTATAGCTTTGTTGACTGCATGATCAGTATATAAAGCAGACTATATCATTGGTTAATAAACATCATTTTCATTAAATGCATTTTGTATCCAGTCAAATTGGTTTCCCGTGATGGCGCAGATATCAAAACGGCATGCGCTGGTTTCAAAACTTTCTTGCCTTTGTGAGAGCCAAAATTTGGCAGCAGCTAATAGCTTTCGACGTTTGCGCCAGTTTACTGATAAAAGTGCATCTCCGTAATCACAATTTTTGCGAAAACGAACTTCAACAAATACCCAACCTGTATTATCTCGCATAATGAGGTCAATTTCTCCGCCTCGGTTTCTTGCATTACGTTCGATAAATGTTAGTCCCTGCTGTTTCAGGAAAGCGAGCACTTGATTTTCATAGTACCGGCCTGTTAACCATTGTATGGCTTTTGGCATAATTTTCATGACGTCCTTGTCTGAAAAAGATGAAGTATTGAGCGATATTATTGCGCGGAAACCACTTTACCTTGTTTAAATTGCAACCAAGGTAATTCTCGGAACACCACACAGTTTGGTGTGGTACTCAAGGTTCCTGATGCACCATTAATACGAAATTGCCCTGATTGTTGCAGCTTGTCGTAATTGTTGGCTAAAGACCATGCGTCAATACCCATGGCATATAAGCGGAATAAAGAGTAATCATTGTTCAGCTTTTGTTGGGCTTGTTTACGCAAGTTATTGTTTGCACCTGCGAGTAAAGGGATTTCGCTAAATTTAACGCCATCCATTTCAAAGCGGTAGTCTGCGCCAGACCCTGCTTGGTTACTGCGAGAGCTTGCATAAAGTGCAGGGCGAGAACGAGAACTAATTGCCATTTCAATCATTGGCTTGATTAAGGTGAGCTCATCACGAGTGGCAACAATATAAACACCGTCAATCGCACCGGTTGAATCGACATATTGTGAATCTATCGATTGCGCTCCGGTATTCACTGGTGTTCCTGTCATACGGATGCCAGCACCACGATTAATTGACTCTTTTAATGAAGGGATGGACCCAAAGGTTTGCATTAAAACGGTTCCCCCCCCTTTTTCTTGCCACCCTTGAGCAAAGGCTTTGGCTATCCTATCGCCGAAAGCATTAGCGGGAACTAACACCAATGGCATTTGTTTGCCTTCAGCTCTCATATAAGCGGCCGCATTCTGCGCTTCATCTTCTGGTGATAATGAAAAGTAGCAAAGATTTGGTCGAGGCTGTAATTGGTTTGCATCGAGTTCATTGAGTGCGAGTACACTAACAGGTGCGCCCATTTGGGTAATAACTTGAACGTCACTTTTTAATAATGGCCCAACAATCAGATTAAAACCTTCATTTTTTGCTTGTTCAATAAGCGCAGGCATTTGTTTATTAGTGGTATCAAACACCTTGACGCTTTGGGTATTCACAGGGGCTGCATCGATACGTAAAGTGGATGCCACTATATCGCTATCACTAGCAGTAGGGGCATTACCTGTTGTTGCCGCAACTTGTTCATAAATTTGGTCGAGGACATCATTTCCACTACTTGGGGGAGCTATAGTTGCTTGAGAGGGGGACCCTTGAGGCAGACCTTTTTGCGCATCCATAAAGCCTTGCATAATCGCTTGGCCGAATACTTGTCCTTGCCCACTCATGGGTAAAAATAAAGCAATCTTAGGATTTTTACCCACTTGAGGTATCATCGCTTGCAGTAAAAGGGTTGGTGTTGTCGTCGCTCCAGGGTTATTTGAGTAACGCATTTTCCAATCGTTGTAGCCAGCAAGTAAGGCATCTGTGTCATCTCGGTTATTTTGATAAATATCTAAAAGATCGACCCAGCCTTGGAGAATATTTTCATCGGTACTAATTCCATGAATTTGTTCTGGCGTTAACTGTGTTAACATCTGCCATAACCCATCAATATTAGCTTGGCGTTCAGCGGCTGTTTTTAATAAAGGTTCTTGGCTAATGTAGGCGCGTATCGCCTCCATTGAAGGCTTACCTTGTGCTGCATCAATGATTGCTTGGTAACGGCTAGCATCATCAGATGTGCTTTGCTCAGGTGTTTTTTGGGTTGACGGAAAATATTCCGAGACAATTTGGCACCCAGACAGAGCAAATGTGGACAGCATTGCTGTGCAGATTAACCCTTTTTTCAAATGCAAAAAAATTGAAGGACGCATACTGTATCCAATGGTGTATTTTTCAATTGCTTAATTTTAAACCGGCTATTCGGATGAAACAATGAACCAACCTAATCAAGCTGTGGTTATGGCATCCACGCTGTATATCGTTCCTACCCCAATTGGTAATTTGAGGGATATCACGCAACGCGCGTTGGATGTTCTTAAACATGTTGACCTTATTGCTGCAGAGGACACTCGGCATTCAGGCATTCTATTACAGAATTTTGCGATAAATGCACGGTTGTTTGCTCTGCATGATCATAATGAACAGCAAAAGGCAGATCAATTAATTAGTCGACTTCAACAAGGTGATAGTATCGCATTAGTCTCCGATGCGGGTACACCTTTAATTAATGATCCGGGTTATCATCTCGTCAATCGTTGTCGTGAAGCGGGTATTCGTGTTGTACCTTTACCGGGGCCTTGTGCTGCTATCACTGCGTTATCCGCCGCGGGTCTACCTTCAGACCGTTTTTGTTATGAAGGTTTTTTACCGGCTAAAACGAAAGGCCGTAAAGATGTATTGCAATCACTCGAACAAGAAACCCGCACGCTGATTTTCTATGAATCAACCCACCGTTTGTTAGACAGTTTAGCAGATATGGTGGAAGTCTGGGGGCCAGAGCGCCATGTTGTTTTAGCGCGTGAAATCACGAAAACGTGGGAGTCTATTGAAGGCCGCCCTGTGGGAGAGTTACTCGCTTGGGTAAAAGAAGATGAAAATCGTCACCGTGGTGAAATGGTGTTGATTGTCGAAGGGTATAAAAAACCAGTCGATGACTCCGCAGTTTCCCCTGAAGTGGTGAGAACATTAAATTTATTACAAAAAGAATTACCTCCTAAAAAAGCGGCAGCGATCACGGCTGAAATTTATGGCCTCAAGAAAAATATGCTGTATAAATTGATGCTTGATAATCAAGTTGATGAATGATTCTTGAGCAAATAGACGAGTTCATTTATATAAGTGGTAAATGAAAGTCGTTAGAGTCTGTACAAGCTGCAACAAAGTGCCTATAATTCGCCGCGGAGTTGGCCAGACAACCGCTGCTTTATCGTAGTCCCTTAGGGAGACGGGTAGAGGGGAGGAAAGTCCGGGCTCCATAGGGCAGGGTGCCAGATAACGTCTGGGAGGCGCAAGCCTACGACTAGTGCAACAGAGAGCAAACCGCCGATGGCCTGTTTACAGGATCAGGTAAGGGTGAAAGGGTGCGGTAAGAGCGCACCGCGCGACTGGCAACAGTTCGTGGCACGGTAAACTCCACCCGGAGCAAGACCAAATAGGGGTTCATATGGTGCGGCCCGCATTGAACTCGGGTAGGTTGCTGGAGCCAGTGCGCAAGTGCTGGCCTAGATGAATGGTTGTCCACGACAGAACCCGGCTTATCGGCCAACTCCCATTTTTTCGTCATACTTCAAGCTGTGCCTGTGTTGGCGTCACTCGTCAACCCTAGTCACATACTTTTGTATGCTCCTAGGGATTGCCTCATTTTGCCGCCTTGGCACACCTCGAATTATTTAGAAAAAATTTCAGTTTATAATGCTTCGAGCTGTACCTGTGTTGGCTGCATTCAGCCACACGGGTCACATACTTTTGTATGCTCCCCACGCTGTATTCATTTTGCCGCCTCGGTATAACACGAACTATTTAGAAAAAATCATAATCTTTTGATTTAATATAAAAATACTTCTCTTCTTTCTTTTTTGGCTTGTCTTCACCATTTGATACATCAACTCATCAACTCATCAACTCATCAACTCATCAACTCATCAACTCATCAACATCACAACCCTCTGATGCAAATCAATGCGCCCTGTGAATATGTAAATACAATAGTGGTATTTATAATGCATGTTAAAGAGATGTGCGGACATGAAAGAAAAACCACGTGTAAGGTACCAACGCCGCCCGGGTACTACAGGGGGTAAGCTCCCTTGGAATGATTGGCGTAATGCATCAACATGGCGTAAATTTGTACAGTTAACGCTATTGGCGATCAATATATATATTGGCATCACCTTCTATTTTTGGGTTCGTTACTATGAAACAGGAGGGGCAACAGTTCACCTTCCTCGCCCTGGTGGAATTGAAGGTTGGCTGCCGATTGCGGGGTTAATGAATTTAAAATATACCTTGGAAACGGGGAATTTTCCGCCAATTCATGCGGCTTCAATGTTTCTGCTTGTTTCTTTTATATTGATTAGCTTACTGCTCAAAAAAGCATTTTGTTCATGGATGTGCCCGATAGGCACTATATCGGAATATACGGGAAAAATAGGCCAAAAACTGTTTGGTTATCAAAAACAAATCGGTTTACCTAAATGGCTAGATATTCCCTTAAAAAGCTTAAAATATTTATTGTTAGTCTTCTTTCTCTACATTGCGCTATCCATGCCAGCGCAGATGATCCAATACTTTATGATGTCACCTTATGGGATCATCATTGATGTTAAAATGCTCGATTTCTTTCGCTATATTAGCTTGTTTGCGCTGGTCAGTGTTGCGGTTTTAGTGGCGGCAAGCTTGTTTATTCGTAATGCTTGGTGCCGCTATTTGTGCCCTTATGGTGCATTACTTGGGCTGTTTTCATTGTTTTCCCCTGTGAAAATTCGCCGAAATGCGAAAAGTTGCATTGATTGTGGAAAATGTGCGAAAAACTGCCCGTCACGTATTCCAGTTGATAAGCTCATCAAGGTAAGAACGGTAGAGTGCACAGGGTGTATGACGTGTGTGGAATCTTGCCCTGTTTCATCAACGTTGAATTTCTCATTGCAAGCGCCAACAAAAAAACACCAATTTTCGTTGTCAGGTATGAGTATGGCTATTTTAACCTTGGCAATTTTATTTATAACTATTGGTATTGCGATGTATTTTGGCGTTTGGGGTAGCCCAGTACCTGATAATTACTGGTTTCATATTATACCAAACGCAAAAACGATAGGTCATTAATACAGCGCAAAAACGCCCCACTCATACTTGATGAGTGGGGGATTTGTTGTTTTGTCATTATCAAAATGACTTATATTATAACGTCTCGCTTATATTTATTTTCTTATGTGTTACTTACTACAGCATCAATTAACCGCTTGCTTAACCATCTGCAATAACTGACGCACATCTTCAGGGCGCGTATTGCCCGTATCTTTATCAATGATTGAACTATAAATATGAGGAATGATTTTCTTCACACCTGCATCAAGGGCTATCTGCAAAATTTCTGCAAAGTTATCTAAATCAATGCCGCCTGTAGGCTCTAAAGAAAAATCAAATTCAGCACAAGCTTTGGCAATGGCTCTATATTCTTCAATATATTTTAACCCTTCCATATTAAAGAACTTAACAGAGTCGGCACCCATGTCTTTTAGCATCATGATGGCGGTTTCAATCGGTACAATGCCATCTGGCGCTTGAGAACTTAGCGGGCCTGTGGAAATTTTAACCATACCAACGGTACCTGTTGGTGAAATCAATGCGTTAACGAAGGTTTCGTTTTGGCCTAATAATGCACGGCTAATCGGTGCGCCAGTAAATACTTGGTTAACATGCTGTGGTTGAACTTCTTTTGAAATTAAAGATACCATCGTTGATTGATTTGGATCGCCAGCGCCAAGGCCAACCGATAATGCATTATCGGTTTCTTGTGCATAAATGCGCATATCGGCAATGGCAGTTTCTAAGTCTGGGTAATTTTTAGATAAAACACCGACAACGACGAAGGTTTCTGCTGCGGCATAGATATCTTTTGCATTTTGA
This sequence comes from Providencia sp. PROV130, assembly GCF_028482225.1. Taxonomy (NCBI): domain Bacteria; kingdom Pseudomonadati; phylum Pseudomonadota; class Gammaproteobacteria; order Enterobacterales; family Morganellaceae; genus Providencia; species Providencia sp. PROV130. The sequence continues at coordinate 92,623 of NZ_JAMPQC010000008.1, forward strand.
TGGCTGCCCGCCAATACGTTTAAACAGACGCGGTCACGATAAAAATTCGGTGACAATTTCATTTTAAATTCCTTCTACTAACAAACGAATATTTTGTGAGATAACATCAAGTTGCTCATTGCTGACACTGCGAATGTCTGCTTCAACCTTGCCTTCGTTGGCTTTGTATTCACGAAAGTAAATAGCGGTATCGCCTTGTTTTAGATCAGCCATGATTTGATAGGTCGTTTTGCCAATCACTTTTTCATCAAAGCTTATCTCTGTACGGGCAATATCACGGCCTGCACCATCCCAAACGACTTGAGCAGAAATGCCTTTAATCGCATTTAGGTCGCTGATAAATTTAGCCATACGGTTGACCATCTCTGCCCCTGTTTCTTTGGTCGCAGTGAGATATTGTTCGATGGCGAGTGTCAGACCTAGAATGCCTTCCTTACCCACTTTCATCGCACGGCCAATACCTTGGCTTTGGCGTTTTACCCACTCAACATATTGTTTTTTACCAATAACTAGACCACTTGTTGGGCCTTCAATCGCTTTTGCGCCGCTGTAAATCACAATATCGCCACCTGCTTGGTAGTAAGCTGTGAGCTCTTCTTCAGCGGCAGCATCAACGATCAGTGGTAGCTGGTGGTCATGAGCCACTTTGGCGGCTTGTTCCACGGTTAACATGCTTTTTTGTACAGTATGATGCGATTTGATGTACAAAATAGCAGCGGTATTGGGGGTGATTTTTGCAGCTAACTGGGCGGCATTGCACTCATTAGCAAAGCCCGCTTCGACCACTTTACCGCCACCTAATGTCACCATTGTGTCAACAGGCGCACCAAAGTTAACGTTATGGCCTTTAGGTAAAATAATTTCGCGAGGAACCACTTTGTCGGATGAATGCAGGTTGAGTAGTAAATCATCGTCATCTTGTACAATCACCGCTGCAACAGCTTGTGCGATACCTGCAGATGCGCAGGAAACAACAACTGCAGCTTCAACATCTAATAGATTAGCAATATATTCGCCAGTTTTATTAACTAAGTCTTTAATTTCAAAATAATTATTTAATCCGTAAGCAACACGTTCAACAACTTCCGGAGTTGGCGTTGAAACTCCCAGAATTGTCATGCGGCCAGAGGCATTAATAACGTGTTTTAACTGATATTTATCATAAATCGATTGCATGTTCTGATTCACCTTGTGCATGAATGATGTGTTTTCCACCGACGATAGCAGCCAATGGAACGAAGCGGTGAGTGCCTATACGGTGTTCGCCTTCTGCATCCGTGAGCTCGGTTTGCTCTTCTTTAAGGTCAAAAAGGGTAATGTCGGCGTCAAAGCCCGGCCTTAAATAGCCTTTCGCGGGTAATGATAAGAAATTAGCGGCTTTTTCGGTAACGCAGCGAAGCACTTGTTCCGCACTAAAGCCCATACACAGGAATTTGGTCATTACAAAAGCGAGGCTATAAACAGGGCCATTAACGCGGTTGCGGTGGTAAATATCAGAACTGATAATGTCAGGATAAGTGCCGATGCGCATGGCTTGTTCGGCAACTTTAAAGCTAAAGCTCTCACCACCATGGCCAACATCTAATATGACTCCGCGTGCGAGGGCGCGAGCAATTGAGGGCTTTAGGTAGCCATCTTCGCCTAAAATTTTATTGGGTTTACCATTAAAGCAGTGAGTGATGATATCGCCGCGTGTCAGTAAATCAGCGACTTCATCAATGTCTGGTGGGTTATTACCGATATGCACCATCAATGGAAGATGGTATTTTTTCTGCATCTCTTTGGCTTTAACCAGTGGTGCAATACCATTTTCGCCCACAACGCTTTTACTCATGCGGGCTTTCATTCCGACCACAAAGCCTTGGTGGCGCTCGATAGCGTCTTGAAAGCAGGCGTCATTGATGTTGTTCATATCGGACAATTCATTTTGTGCAATGATGCCAATACGAGAAATATTTAACAGAGAAAAGACATTCGTTTTCGATTTTTGTGTCAGTTGATAAAATTTATCAATATCATCAGCACCGACACTGCCTGCATCAACCAGTGAGGTAACTCCGCCAGCGGCTCCTGCTAAATCAGGGTCATCGAAGTAAATAGGTGATTCAACAAAGCAGTGTGCGTGTGAATCAATCCATCCGGCGCTGACATAAGTTTTACCTTGGAGATCAATAATTTTGTCAGCTTGCTGGTTGCAGGCTAACTCAGGGCCTGCCGCTTCGATTTTTCCATCCTTGATAAGAATATCGATAATCGATCCATCGATACGCTTACCTTGTTTGATGATTAGAGTGTACATAGTTGCCCTCTTTATACTCATATTCGATGCTCGTCATACTTCAAACCGCAGCGTTGTTGG
>NZ_JAMPQC010000009.1:0-2184 GCF_028482225.1 Providencia sp. PROV130
TAACAAATTGTAAAAATATTATTTCAATGTATTGCAAATTGTAATAATTAAGTGTAAATATCATGTTAAGACCTTCGCAATAAGATGTTAATTACACCAAGGAGGTATAACATGAACAGTACTAACTCAATTTCTAGCAGAGTCGGACTTGAGCTTAAGCGACTAAGGGTAAAGGCTGGTTTAACGGCTTTTGAGCTGGCTAAAATGTCAGGTATTAAAAGCGAACAGCAACTGTATCGGTATGAAAATGGAATTAATAAAATTGGTATAAGTGAGCTAGTAGCTGCATTGAAAGTAATGAATGTTAATATAGGTAGTTTTTTTGATAAATTAGACCTTGGTGAGCTTAACTCTATCTCTGATGAAGGTGAAAAAGGAAAGATAAGTAATATTTGTATTGCTGCTCAAACAGTATATGACCCTTTTTCTGAAGATGACGAAAAAGCGTCATAGTGAATAATGTAATAACGCCAGATGAGTTACTCTGGCGTTATTTAATTCACTTATCAAAATATTCCACTTCGGCTTCCTGGGTTTCAGGAAGCCAATCACCATCGTTAAATATCTCTTCCAGCGTTTCTTCAATATACGTTTTCTTCTCATTCTTCCCAAGACCGTCAATAGACACATTATCTTGAGTGCTCCAGTTTATATCGATATTTAGATCGGGATATTTGGCGCTTAATCTTTTGGTGATTTCATTTCTTAATGCTTCAAAAGTACCTATAGGTAACTGACCTTTTTTATTGCGGTTAAAGCGGATCTTGATAGTAACCATAAAACACTCCTTCGCAGATTAATTAACTGGGTTTATATACAGTAAAATATAACTGTAGTTATATACAGTAAATTACAATCAAAGATCAAGAGATTTTATTGATTTTTACGTGGGTTGAATTAGGGTGAGGTTGCGCCAACTGCTCCAGCTGACGCATTTAGATTACTTTCCAGTTAGTTTGTTATATTTATCATGAAGAGTTTGTGGAAATAATTCAGTATAAACTCGCCACAGTGTTGTAAGTGATTTATGCCCAGTAACTTGGGCTACCTCTTCGATAGAAAATCCAGCCTCGAATAGCCTACTAGCGCCCTCTCTGCGTAAATCATGGTATCGCAAGTCTTCAATGCCTAAAGATTTTCTCACAGTACGAACTCCTTTAGATATAGAAGTTGCATTGTAAGGGAAAATTCGGTCACTCTTTTTCTCTTGGCTAATTAAAATATCCCATGCATCACCCAATAACGGAACAGACATGTGGTTACCAGTTTTCTTTCGGGGATCTTTTCTGTCTCGTACAATTACTGAACGGGCATCATAATCCACATCAGACCAAAGTATTTTGCAAACTTCACCAACACGCATACATGACAGTATAGAAAACATAAAAATACTACTATATGGTATTCTTACTTGCTTGAGGGTTTCAAATTTTTTCAGTGCAGATAAAAGCTGCTCAGTTTCTTCTTTAGTTGGTCTTCTGCTGCGCACATTAGACTGTGCTATTAGATCCATTTGATAGAGTATTGCTTTAGATTCTCGTGCGGGGTTGGATGTGTAATCTATGCTAAATACTGGTTTTGCAGAATCTAATACAACCGTGAGATAGCTGACATCTTGGCTAACAGTGTTAGGGCCAGTGCCGGAAGCTTTTCTTAGTTTACAGTGTTCTATAATGTCATTGACAGATAGCTTAGATAAATAAATGTCTGCCAATGAGGATTTAAGTAGAGAGTTGAGCACGTACTTTTTTGTCTTTCCTGACTTTCCACCAAGTCCCGGTTCATCCAAATACATCTGAATCAGTTCCCCAACTTTTATTTTTGTTGGTGAATCAGACTTTGGTACCCCTGTTTGTTCAATTTCTGCAACGCGCCTAATCCCCCAAGATTTAGCCGCTGCCGCTTTACTAAAGGTTTTATTTTCTCTATAAATATATTTTCCACCTTCCTTTACTCCAACAGTACATCTGTATTTTACAGTACCATCAGCTCTAGGGCGCTTTTCAACACTGTAATAAGCCATTTTTATAACTCCATTTTAGGGGTGCTGTAAGGGGTGCTGAGACGGGAAAAATATACCAAAATGCGCAGAAAAAAGCCAAAATAAACATGTTTCAAAAACACGAAAATATTGCAACTAACTGAAAACATTAATTTTGTTATTTTTGTTGATATGCATGCATT